>JAHQWW010000145.1 GCA_029856365.1 Candidatus Hodarchaeota archaeon | reverse complement strand
AATATCCCCCCTTTCAGAAATTCGACTTCTATGACAGTTTAATCTCCCCTGCTGCAAGGGGGCGTCCGATAAAGACGCCTTGATGAACTTTCTCCATGACAACGTCGATTTTTTGTGAGGTTTCAGAAGAATAATAAGCTTCCCCACAGTTGTCACAAATCCACGCTGGGACTTCTGTTATCACGACGACTTGTTCTCCGACTCGAGCCATGAATTCTGTTTCCCCGTCGCGTAACTTTCCTTTACAAAAACTACAGCGATCAGGTTTTAATGGGGTCATTTTCGTTTTTTCCAATCTTCATTCCATTGATCTTTTTCAGGTTTATATAATGTTATTATTCTCATGTGATCGTCACAAAGCGCAACCACCAAGTGATAAGGAAGTGTATCCAGAGATCCCAGTATTAAAACAGATGGGCATGGATGGTCATTTGGGTAATTCTCGATAATTTCATCGCTATCAATTATCGTTTTAATATTATCAGTGCTGATGTTATTTTCAAACATTCGAACTCGAGCATGATCTGTTAGGATAAATTGATTGTCTCTCATAAATGTTTTAACATTATCAAGAATCATTGATCCCATTCAATCTGTTTCCATTTTTTCCTTTAAAACTTATTGTTGGGCCTCTCATTTTTGTTTTAATATGGAATGTTCTTCAGTTGTTATAATGACATTAATTTTAACCTGAAAAATTTGCTTCCGCCATTTATCGTGCACCAGGGCTAACCGTGGGGAAATTAAGCGGACCTATCGTCAGGTAGCTTCAGGAGTCAGCAGCTTCAATGTGAGGGCAGTCGGTCTGATGTCTGGCCGCTGTGGTTCTATTGTTATAAAAATACAATTTTTAGTCCTTCTGTGAATGAATTTTTAAAAGGGGTATATAAAACACGATAGTCTTATAAATACTCAGTCTATCTATTTATGAGTGTCTAATGGGTTAGGAAGGTCTGAATATTTTGGGAGTAAAGGTTATTTCATTAGATAACAATAGAAACATTCGAAGTATAAGGGAGAACATGATTTTTCTAAGATCCTTGGGATTTATCCTTTTCTATATCTTTATCTCAATAAACAGTATTAACGAGGTGGAAGAACTATGGGGGTGAAAAACGATCAATGTGCAATCTGTGGGAAGGAAGCGACCATACATTTGTCGAATACAGGAGAAGCTTATTGTGCAAGCTGTATTAATCAAGTCTTGAGTGATCCTGTGTTACGTAAACAACGAGCAAACATCGGGCGAGGAGGAGAAAGACGGCTAGTTCAGGATGGATGGAGTATATACGTAATTGATGAAGCACAAAGCTCTCAAAAAATCGATGCTTTTGATCACACCGTTGGTTCTCCAATACTTGATTTGGAAGTGAGACTGGATGCACTATCTAAGCAGCTAGCTGATTCGCCCGATACATCAAATCTTATGGCTGCAAAGCAAGAGTTGATATTCAAAACCAAACAGCTAGATCTAAACCCTCCTGAAACCCAAAAATGGGTGAAGTGGTTCATTAATCAGACGGAAAAACATGAGCAAGGAACTATTGCAAACCACTCATACTTGAATATGATACAGAGTTACAAGAAGTTTCTTTCTGATCTTTCAGTGTGAAATGATTTTTAAATTTCAACTGTGTGGAAATTAAGTATTTTTTACAAAAGCTATCGTCAGGTGGCTTCAGGAGTCGTTAGCTTCAATTAGAGGGCATTCGGTCTGATGTCTGTACGCTTTTCTTCCATCCCCAATTCTTCTAAAATTTCGTTATAGGTATGTGAAAATATCTTGTAATCTGGTAGTAAGTGATGAAAAATAAAAGACCTTATTATCCAAGATTCATATTGAGATTTAAATTCCAAACCTAGTTCCCTAATAGCATCCTCAAAAGTTTTCCTGATTTTTGGATCGACCTTATGATTTTTTGAGAAATAATATCCTTCAGTGGTGAAACAATACGATTCTAATCGCTCAGTATCAGTTTGAAAAATCATCATTGTAAAACCAAAGAATCCTTCTGCCCCTGGATCTTTGATTGGATGAAAGAAAAACTTATAACTTATGTTAATCGCTCTCTGTTGTCTGTAAATTTCATCAGTTCTTATCATCATTTATATTCTCTCATTTAGTTTCTTCAATAAATTAAGTTATTTTTTTCGTTGAATTTCTGCTTCTGGTATCAGTTTAATTCACAATTTATTGAACATCTCCTTCTTTCTTATGACCTTAAGAGTTAAATCGTGAAAGATCTGTTCAATAATTTTCTTATCGGTTGGTCTAGTCTCGTAATACGAAAGTCCCAACTCCTCTGCTAATGATTGTCCTTCATCTGTAGTGATCTCTTCATATATTTCTTCATTATTATTTATTTCCTCATTATTAGCCCAACCAATCCATTCTCCAGTGTTTTCCAATCTTTTTTGAATCTTGAGAAACGTGGGTGTATCAACTTTGGATTCACTCTTCGTGATAAACCCCACTAATGCAACAGGAACTGAAGCTTCAGGAATATGTTTTTTAAATTCCTTATACCAATCTTTCACTGCGTGAAAGGAGTTTTTGCTACTCTTGTCAAAAATAATGATAGCTGCTGAAGCACCACGATAATAACTTGGTCGTAATTTGCCAAAAAATTCCTGTCCTGCAGTATCTACAATAATTAGCTTGATATTGTTACCATCTACCTGGATCTGTTTAGTTATGACAGCTACTCCTAGAGTAGATGGATAATCTATTAGAAATGCCCCTTCAGTAAATATACGGATCATTTTCGTTTTTAACTTATCAGGAATTCCTATCATACAGATTTTTAGTAAATATTCATCAGGCATTCTCCGTCCTCTCCTCTACTTTTACGAAGTCCTCCTTAAAATATTACCGAATGGCTCCTCTCCCAAGCTTAAATCAGTTATCTGCATATTAGAACCGCTCGGTATAGCGGATAAGTCTGACATTAATTGGTCATTGGAGATAGATGAATCCGTAAGCTCGATATACCCCACATAAGGATGTTTTGGACAAGAACACACACAATAGCTATACAGAGTGTTGATTTTATATCTCTCGAACACTTCTCCAAGCTCCTCTAAGAATTTTGGCGTTAAGTCTTCCGTCAAATCAATACAGAGTTGTTTTATCTTTGGACTCTTCGTGGGGATAGTCCTGATGATTTTTGTTAATGGGTTAAGGATCATAACAGCCCATCTTTTTTCTGTATCCTTAGACGTAAGATTTTCAATAAACTCAGTTGGTAAGACTATTGCACTAGGATTCTTTTTCAATTTGATCATTCTCGCAATAGTAACAGCTGATTTTTTTGGCGCAAATTATAGTTTCTATCTCGATTATGATCACAGGAGAGAACAAGAAATTGTTCGAACTCCATTAATTTTTCATTAAACTCGAGAAATTTACGAACGAATCTCATATTCTTTTCCAATTATGTGCTCGATTGAATCAATTAACCAAATTATATAGCAACAACTTATCGTTGTCATTCCTCTGTGATTTTTTTGCACAGATATGATTTTTAGATTCCTCTACAGAAAAAAATTCTGAATGGCAGAAAATACAACAGAGAATGGGTTCTTTTTTTTCTGGCATCCCAACACCATGAATGAAGCAGAGTGAATTGATAAAAGGTTATCTCGAGAATCTCTCCGGGTGTCGTGTGAACTTTCCTTGGATTTGGGAAAAAACGCACTCATGTCGATTTTTTTGTCGGAACTGTTGAGCTGTTCTATCGGAAATGTATTCTTTGTTTTTATCTAAAGGAACTATGGCTAGATTCTAATATCTAGAAAAACTAATCTACCTTGTCTCTAGAGAATTTGTCAGATAGCATTAAGAGGCCTTAGAAAGTAGTTTCTTTCGTGAACTTTTATCATGCTACCTAAATTAACACTTATCCAGTTTCATGTAACAGCTAAGGAGGCCAGAATGAATTGTCATTTTTAATGAAAGTAGTTGTGAGTGGGAAAATCTCAAAAAATATCCTTAAGCAATATTTCCGTATCGATCCAGAATCGTTACTAGAAGCTCGTGGTTTCGATTTTGCTCTTCGTGAAATTCGTATTCGTGAAAAAAGTATCAAGCTTCAATTTTGGATTCTGAATGCCCCATTTCTCGACTCTGATCGCTCTAGTTTATATTATGCCTCATTAGGTTTAATCATATTTTTTCAGAAATACTACAAACGTTCTTTTAAGGATGTTTCCCGATGGTTTAAAGCTTTTGAGAAACATTCGGGGAGGGAACTCAAATTTTACCCAAAAGAATGTCTGGCTCTAATTGGCATAGCCAATAATCATGAAATTATTACTTCAGAAAAAGGTTCATCCTTAGCACATAAATTAGGAATGGTTTATTACGAGACCAGTCCAAAAACAACAGAGAATACTAGAATTCTGACCGAAATTTTCACAAAAATGGCTGAAGCTTATCTGAATTATGTTGAAACTCTACAAAGCAAGCATGGTAACCACTCATTGCATTAAGGCTCTCTGATGAAATTAAGCTTTTTCCCAAAAACTATCGTCAGGTAGCTTAAGGAGTATCAATCTTCGAGTAGTAGCAGAATCGGTCTGATGTCTGTATTTCGGAAAATCTTGTTATTCTTTTGCTACCCATTCGCTATTATGGGGGAGCTATAATAAAAAATGGGGATAAGAAATGATCCAATAACAAACGCTGACAGTAATCGCACACGAGCTAATGGTTATTTTTTATTTGTTTATATAGATGGTTTCTTATCTCTCCAAGGCAATCCTTTTTCAAAAGCTCTAGATGCCTGAAGCACACCAAGTTCGTCAAAGCGATTACCAACGATCTGAAGACCAACTGGAAGATTCTCCTTCGTGAATCCGCATGGAACCGAAGCTGCAGGCTGGCCAGTGAAGTTGAATGGAAAAGTTAAAAACCAACCAGTAGGACCAATTGATTCTTCATTTACTTCAAAGGGTCCAATGCCTATTTCTATATCGAACGCAGGAACGGCGGTAACAGGTGATAGGAGAAAGTCATATTTCTTGAAAACCTGATTCCAGACTTGCTCCCACAAATCCTTGCGTTTATATTGGATCTTCACAAAATCCACGGACGTCAAACTATCTTCTAATCCTAAGAAAGCAGCATAAGCAGGATACATCACTTTCTCCCATTCCTCTCTAAATGCTTCAAGTCCCGCAGCAGTTTCAGAAATGATTTGATATAAGAAGCCCTCGCCCATATCCACCAAATCTAACTTTACTTCTTCTACTTCGTAACCCAAATCATTAAAGGAGGAAACGGCATTCCTCACGACTTCTGTAACATCTGGATCGATAACAAATTGACCCAAATCGGGACTAAATGCGAATTTCTTATCAGAAACATCTTCTTCTAATCTTTCGTGGTAGTTTACACTTGATGAAGGAAGGGATAAGTAATCTCTATCATCAGGTCCAGCCATCACGTCCATCATCATTGCCGCATCCTCGACCGTTCGAGTTATGGGTCCCTCGACTGCCATTGTTTCCCATCCAGGTAATGATGGATAGCGTGGAATCCGCCCTAGATGCGGTTTTAATCCAAAAACACCGCAAAAATTGGATGGAATCCTTATGGAACCACCACCATCGTTTCCAATTGCAATGGGACACAAACCAGCAGCTACAGCTGCTGCTGATCCTCCACTAGAACCTCCAGTTGTCTTGTTTGTATTCCATGGATTTTTCGTAACTCCAAAAACGGGATTATCCGTTATTCCGATCAAACCAAACTCAGGCATATTTGTTTTACCTAAAATAATGGCACCAGCACGCCTCAACCTATCAACTAGAATCATGTCCTCTTCTGGAATATGGTTCTCGTATAACTTGGATCCGTAAGTAGTTCTTACTCCTCTAACAGGTATGTTATCTTTGATAACAACAGGAACACCATGTAAGACACCTAATTCTTTTTCTTCTTGTACCCTTTTCTCTGCCTTTTCTGCCTCTTCTTTGGCACTATCTTCTAGTAATGTAACGATTGCGTTGATTTTTGGATTGATTTCCTTAACCCTGTCTAGGTATGAATCCAAGACCTCAACTGGTGATAATTCCCCATCTCTAATACCTTTAGCGAGTTCTGCTGCACTTTTCCAGATTATTTTTCCTAATTGAACCATTGTGATTTCCTTCTTTGAAAGATCTCTAGCTCACTAGGAGTATTAAAAGCTTAGCAGTATATATATTTTAAATTTCAACCGTTTGGAAATTAATTTTTAGAAAAAATCCTATCGTCAGGTGGCTTCAGGAGTGTGAAACGTCAGATAAAACTGAAATAGTGAGTGTTGCAATCTGATATTTGAACATTTTGAGAAAGTTTTAAGGAACCATTAAAAATAACCAGAGAGGAAGTATTATTATTTTCTTATAAGAAGTAAAATCAATAGTTTTTTTACTTAAAATGAATCCAAATGGACTATTCTCATGAAATTCAAAGAATTTGTTAAGACCTTTCATATCACTTTTTCTTATTTGATTTTGATATTTAACTTCAAATGGTATTGGTTTTCTAAACAGTTCACATATAAGGTCAACTTCTTTCCTAGTTTTTGTATCATACCAATAGTATAAAGATGAATCTAACCCTGATTCTAGGTTAAATTTAAGACGTGTTAAGTGATCACAAACCAATGTCTCAACAATCTTACCAAGCATAGTTTCATCATACTTATGAATTTGCAATGGTAAGCTAAGATAAGCAGCTTGTATCCCAATATCAGTTATAAAGAATTTTTCTGGAAAACGTGCCACTTTTGATGTACTTTTTGAATAATAAGTTACACGACGAATTAAATATACTGATTCTAACATTTTCAGATACTTTTGGGTCGTTTCACGTTTAAGGCCAATTTTATTCGACAAATTAGTGATGTTTGACCTTTGAGACGATTCACGAATTATCCAAAAAAATATTTTTTTGAAATTATCAATCCCACGGATTTCACGGTAAAAGCGCTGTATATCTCGATGAATTGTAAGTTCAACATAATCACGGAGGTATTCCCTGGCTTTCTGGGGATTTTGAGTCAATATTTCCGGGAATCCTCCTTGTACTATATAATCATTCAGAATATTTCTCCATTCGATTTCTTTATTAGTCCAATATGCTAATTTTTTATTTAAAAATTCAATAATTTCTAATACTGAATCTTTTTCAATCGAATTCTCAATACTCTTACGGAATTCCCAATTAAACTTATCTAGTTCTTTCATATCTTGTTTTTTATTCAACAATTGACATTTGAACCTACTTACTTCGAGTAACTTGAAAGGAAATACTAATTGATAATGAATTCTACCTACAAGAGATTCAGAAGATTTTGCTAGGAGATATGGGCTAGATGAACCTGAAATTACAAATTTAATGTTAAGTCGTCTATCATAATAGCTTTTGAGTACTAGTTCCCAATCATTCCAATTCTGAACTTCATCAAGAATAATGAAAATCCTTTCTTTCTCTTTTTTATAGGATATATCACTAATAGAACAACCTAAAATAAATTCACTATATACTTGAAGAACCTTATCAAATGGAACGTTTAGTGATTTCCAAAAAGGATCATCTAATGTCAAGAAAAGAATTTGATTCTTTAAAACTTCTCTTTCGGTTATTAAATAATCTATAAGCTGGTACAATAAAGTTGTCTTCCCTACTCTTCGGGGTCCAGCTAAGGCTAAGATATATCTTTCGGGGAGCCTTTCGCATAATTTAGTCAAATCTCTTCGCTTAAACTCCTCCAGCTGTAGAGAGGGTACATTTCCAGTTTCCCACCATGGATTCATTCGATTTAAAATACGAATTAATTCAATATCTTCCATTGCAACTCCATAGTATATTAATTGTTAATTACTTATAAATGTGACCTTTATAACGGACAGTTAAATTGTCTTTACTGCGCCTTATAGAGGACGCTCTTATATAAACCATGGATCTTAACGTGTTGGATCTGTGAGAGGAAGACGCTCTCAGTACGAGAGGAACGGGGTGTCGGCGCCTCTAGTCTACGGGTTATCCGGAAGGGTATCGCCCGGCCGCCACGCGCCACGCGATAAGTGCTGAATGCATCTAAGCACGAAGCGCCCCTCGAAAAGACAGATCCACTTTGCTCGCATCAGTATGACACGGGGGCTGGCGACGGCAACCGTGCGCGAGTGAACGAGTGCTGGGATAGAAGATCCCGTTGATAGAGCAGCGATGTACGCGTGGAGGTTTCGACCGACATGCTCAGTCGGCTGCCACTAATCGCACAAGGGCTAACCGTGTGGAAATTAAGTAGTCCTATCGTCAGGTAGCTTAAGGAGTGTAAATCTTCGAGTACGGGCAAAACGATCTGATGTTTGTGCGCTGTTTTCATATTTCGGAGAAATAATAGGAATGTGGAGAGATAAATGCCTGATGAGTATCTACTCAAAATTTGTGTTCTATGTTGTCCTGATGAATTATTAACCCAATCGTTACGTTCGTATGCTGATGGAGGTATGGAACCCTCTTATAGATTTACTCT
>JAHQWW010000144.1 GCA_029856365.1 Candidatus Hodarchaeota archaeon | reverse complement strand
TGGTATTGAGAAAGCCCCTTCTGATTTCCTATATTACTCTGCGCAAGAAATTAATCAGGTATTCGGATGAGACCCATTTTAGCTATAATTTCTGATATTCATGCAAATTTAGACGCTTTAAGAGCTGTTCTTACCGATATCCATTTTTATAAAGGAGTAGATAGGATCTATTGTCTTGGAGATCTCGTTGGATATTATACACAACCCATTCCTGTGATTCATCTTACTTTGGCAAAGTGTAAAGTTGTAATAAAAGGTAACCATGATCATGCAGCAGCTCTAGGAGTAATCCCAGAGTATTATCGACCTGATTCGCTTGAACCCCTTGATTGGACTAATCAGAATTTATCTATAAGAGAACGTAGAATTTTGCATGCTCTTCCAATTATGCACACAGAGAGAACAACAAATAAGAAGCTTATGTTCATTCACGGAGGCCCAGAATACCCCTTGGATCAGTACATTTATCCAGAAGATATTACAGATCTTAATTCTACTTTTGAATTCATGAAACTTATCAAGGTTGATACTCTGTTTCTTGGACATACACATATCCCTTTCAAAATTTATAGAGATGGTCTTACGATTTGTAATCCTGGTAGTGTAGGCCAGCCTCGAGATGGGGATCCTAGAGCATCTTATATCATATACAACGTTGCTAATGATGATGTGGAAATCCGTCGAGTCTCTTATGATCCAACAACAGCCATTAAAGGAATTGAAAAACACCATTTTGCTGCAGAATTGGGAGAGCGGTTATTAACAGGAAAGTGAAACTAAAATGGATAGAAAAGTGATAGAAACTTCACTTAAAATAATTATAATTGGTGATGGGGGGACTGGTAAAACTTCTTTGGTCAATCAATTTGTTCATAAGAAGTTCTCAAGTATATATAAGACCACAATCGGAGTCGATATAACGACTTATGAAACCTCGGTAAAAAATACTGCCAAAACTATACGATTTGTAATATGGGACATGTCAGGTCAAACACATTTTAAAAAATTTCGTACACATTTTTATACAGGTTCTAGTGGTGCCATTGTGGTTTATGATCTTACGAATGCACTTTCTTATCGAAATATTAGTTCTTGGATAAAAGAATGTCACAATTCGAGTAATAAAGCAATTCCAATTATTATTGTGGGAAATAAAGCTGATCTTGATGAACTTCAGATATTACATACTAAACCACCCGTACAAGAATATCCAACAGTTATAACTAGCGCAAAAAATAACTGGAATGTGGAGAAAGCCTTTTTTTCATTATTTGAAACGATTGTTGGACAAATCCTCGTAAAGAAAGAAGAACAGTTAGCTGAAACAACTCATGTATCATTTGAGTAACTAATCTCAATGAAATAGAATATAATAAAAAGAAACTTGTGAGAGAATAAATTATCTATTAATCACAATTGACTGCGGAAATAAAAATGGTTAATAGGGGAAATAGTAAAGAATATCTACTCAATATTTCTATTCTCAGCCATCCCGATGAATTATTCAACCCATTAATTCAAAAATTAATTCAAGCATATCCTCGCCAGGCAACATTACATGAAACTTCATCTAAATCGGAAAACACCTTTATTCTCCAGTTAGAGATTGAAGATTGGCGTTTAACAATTTATCTAATTCAACCTGTGGGAAACAATCTCACAGATAAGATGTCATTGCACTACTATTCCCCGATAGCTGGATCGATCATCCTTTTTTCATATGATTATCCAGAATCTTTTGAAGCAGCTCAAACCTTCTATCAGCAACTTAGGAAAGTAAATGGCAATTTACCCGTTCTAATTACTTTTATTGAAGTACTTGGATCTGGAATCCCAATTCTTGAGGAACCAGAGATATTAGATTATGAACCAAATGTGAAGTACTATGGAATCAGAGAAAACGATGAGAAAGCGTTTAATAAGATCATAGAGACATTTATTGGGAATTATTTTGGTATTCAAGAATAAGTGATAGAAGTTTTTTCATATATGTATTCTAAAAAAGGGATTCATTATGTCAACTGTGACTTGGGCCAAGACTTTAGCCCATGTTCTTGAACACATTCTTTTAGGGAATTAATCACAAATATTGGTTTAACGATCCAGATATATAAAAACTGGTTATTATTATTGAAACAGTATTCCTGATTATCATTTTCTATACTTATTATTGGGAATCATTAATACTCTTATATGAATTCACTTTGAAATATATTTATACAGAGGAGATTTAACCAAACATCCAAAAAATTTCTTCAAAGTATTTCAACTGACCCCATAAATGCATACATATCATTAAAAATCGTCTTAGAGTAAATATTACGAATTTATTCACCCAAAAGAATAACATTTATATACCTATTGTGAATAAAAATTCTCAAAGGATTATTTGTATAATAAAGACTAAGGAATTAAATAAAATGGATGATAATGCAGATAATCATAACGAAGAAAAAGATTTGAATTATTTCTTTGGCTTTCCCCCATTCCATATATTATGGAAAACTTTACCTGAAATAAAGCCTTTTTTTGGAAAGGGATCTTTCTTCAGAAACTGGGAAGATAAATTTCAAAGACATCGTGTCCCCATTACTCGAGTTATGCGGGGTCAGGAAAGATATACAATAATTATGGAATTACCAGGGATTTCAAAGGATGAGATAAATCTTGAGGCAACAAGTGATGAATTGTGGCTTTCAGCTCGAAGTGATGACTTTAATAAAGAATACCATAATCATCTCCATTTTCGAAAATCCATTCGTTTAAAGGAGATGAAAGCAACTTTGAAGGCTGGTATTTTGACCATCATTGTTCCTTATGTTGATAAAATTCCGAAAACGAAAGTTGATGTTGAATAATAGGCTGTATTGTCATCATTTATCAAACTAGATGGAGTGGATATTTATTGGATAACAGTACATTTGAATGTAAAGTAAGAGAAGCTGCCGCACGTGATGTGGGACGGGGCATCATTCGTATTGATCCTGAAATTGCTGAGAAGATGAATATTTCAGCTGGAGATGCCCTTAAAATTATTGGTAAGCGTCAAACTGCTGCCATTTATTGGCCAGGGTACGCACAAGATCGTAATACAGGAATTGTTCGTATAGACGGGAGTACTCGTCGTAATGCAGGAGTGGGTATAGACGACTCAATTGAAATCACTCCTATCGAAGCTAAAAAAGCTATACGTATTGAACTCGCACCAATTCAAAACCTACGAATTCAAGGTGGAGAAAGGCACGTTCATCATCTTTTAATGGGTCGTGTCCTAACCAAAGGCGACTTTATTGAAATCCCTGTTTATAATCAACGGATTATTCTCGTTGTCTCAAAAATTTCTCCAAGTAGTGACGCTGTAATAATGCAAGATAGTACTAAAGTCACGATCTCCCAAACACCAGTCAAGGATGTCCAACAAGAAACTTTCCAAAGAGTACGATATGAGGATATCGGTGGTTTGGGTGATGAAATCCAGAAAGTTCGTGAAATGATTGAACTACCAATGCGACATCCTGAATTGTTTAAACGACTCGGAATCACACCCCCAAGAGGTGTATTATTACATGGTCCCCCTGGTACTGGTAAAACCTTGTTAGCTAAGGCAGTAGCTACAGAAACAGACTCACACTTCATTTCTGTTTCTGGGCCTGAATTTATGTCAAAATTTTATGGTGAAAGTGAACAGAGAATTCGCCAATTTTTTGATGAAGCTAAGGAGAATGCTCCTAGTATTATTTTTATTGATGAGATTGATTCTATTGCTCCTAAAAGATCTGAAGTTACTGGAGAAGTAGAGCGACGAGTGGTAGCGCAACTCTTGTCAAACATGGATGGTTTAAGTGATCGTGGTGATGTTGTCGTAATCGGGGCAACCAATCGGGTAAATGCTTTGGATCCTGCCATACGGAGAGGAGGTCGCTTCGATCGTGAAATTGAAATTGGAATTCCAAACAAAAACGGTAGAGAAGAAATTCTTTTGATCCATACTCGGGGAATGCCCCTTGCAAAAGATGTGAATTTAGAAACTCTTTCAGAGGTGACTCATGGATTTGTTGGAGCCGATCTTGAGCAATTGGTAAAAGAGGCTGCGATGCATTCCTTACGGAAGATTATTCCGAAATTAAATCTAGAGGAAGACACTATTCCTGCAGATATCTTGAGTGAACTTGAAGTAACACAATATGACTTTAATGAGGCTCTCCTAGAAATTCAACCATCTGCTTTGCGAGAGGTATTTGTTGAGGTACCTAATGTGAAGTGGGAAGATGTAGGTGGTCTTATTGCAGAAAAAGAAGAAGTTCAACAAAGTATTGAGCTTCCTCTAAAACATCCTAAATTTTTCTCTCATATGGGAGCTAAACAACCTAAAGGTATTCTTCTGTTTGGTCCTCCAGGAACAGGTAAGACTCTCCTGGCGAAAGCTGTTGCTCACGAGACTCAGGCTAATTTCATAAGTATTAAAGGTCCAGAGTTACTATCAAAGTGGGTCGGTGAGTCTGAAAAAGGGATACGTGAAGTTTTCCGTAAAGCTAGACAGGCTGCTCCTTCAATCATTTTCTTTGATGAAATCGACTCAATTGCTCCAGTACGAGGCAAATCTTTTGATTCTGGTGTTACAGAACGTATGATTAGTCAATTCCTAACTGAACTAGATGGTTTAGAGGAACTCAAAGGAGTCGTTGTTGTTGCAGCAACGAATCGCCCAGATATGATTGATCCTGCTCTCCTTCGTCCAGGCCGATTTGATAAAATTATTGGCATTGGTCTTCCAGATGAACTTGCTCGTTTAGATATACTTAAGATTCATACGAGAGACATTCCTTTAGCTTCAGATCTTGATTTAGAAGTATTAAGTAAAAGGACAGAGAAGTTTTCAGGTGCCGACTTGGCTTCTTTATGTCACGAAGCTGTTTTAATAGCTATTCAAGAGTACTTACCAAGTCTCAAAGAACTAGAGGAAGATTTCACGACGTATACAGTTGCAGCTTCACATTTCGAGAAAGCATATGACAAGATTCTAGGAACTCGTAAAACTGGTCGAATTACACCAGGTAAAAAGCTTGAAGCGATGCAAGAAGAAGTTGATCGTTTATCTTTTGTCTAGGAAGGATTCTACTTCCTTTTTTTTCTCAATTTTTTATTAAATCCAGAAATACCTTTTTTATGGTATTTTATTGATTGAATTAATAATTCTGTATGCTCTTTTTTAAGAGGTCTTTATCGTAAAATCTTTAATTATTTCTTTAATTTTAGAAATTAAAACTTTATTTGTGTTCTATCAAGCCACATTAATTGTGTTGATCATGATGAATAGTAATTACTTCGAAATTCGTGATGTTCTTGACATTAATCTAGAAGGAGGAACCCTTATCGAATGTTTCCCTTCCATTAGTGCACTCGCTCTGATTACAGCAAATATTATCCTTGAATCTGCAGGAAGGCGAGAATGGAACCTTGATCAGGTTGCTGTAGGTGATAGTAATAAGATTCCAGCAATTTGTGTTGTCTATTATTCTAAACCCAAATTTCCAATTCGGATTTATGCGAGTCCTGAGACGAAAGTGGCACTTCTTGCTTCAGAAATTCCCCAATATCCTCCAATAACTCGTGAAATAGGAAAGAAAATCTTTAACTGGTCTAAAGAGAAAGGAATTGAACGAATAGTCTCTGTAGAAGGTTTTAAAAGTGATCAAACTCAACCCCCAAGAGAGCTGCCCTATCGAGTATATGGAGTTGGGACAACAGAATCTTGTAGAGAATTTTTAAGGGAGAAAAATATCCCTCCCTTAGATCATGGTGTGATTAAAGGTTTAAGCGCAGTTCTTCTAAATGAAGGTTGGTTTAATCGTTCCGAAGTCATTGTGATTTTAGGGGAAATCCGTCAACATTATCCGGAGATTAGAACTGCAGCTCGAGTGATTGAGGTGCTTAACCAGCTCATTCCTTCCTTAAACATTGGAATAGAACCCATTCTTGCCCAAGCTGAAAAAATTGAGCAAATGGCTCTTTCAATGAGGAATGAAGCTCAAAATGCTATGATAGAAGAAGAAGGTCAGCGCCCTGTTACAGATAAAACATATATTTAATAAGTCCCGTCTCAACTTTTTAGAAATCCTTCATTAGGTATGGTGCATGTCAAGAATAAAAGATTTTTTTGATTTGTTACGAATCAGTCTATGCATTCTGGCTAGTCTCGTCATAATGATTGCTGGTTATCTAGCTTATAGATTAAATGGAGTTATTAAAGCGGATTTTTCACCTCAAAATTTCTTTAATTTTATTCTAAATAATGAAATAGTCCCATTAGACGGGGTATTTCTAGGCCTTATAGTTCCTTTTTCAATGGTTGCTGGAACACATGTAATCAATGATTATTTCGATTATTCTAATGATGTATTAAATCAACGTTTAGATCGGCCCTTGGTGAGAGGAGGAATATCATTGATAGCAGCGAAAAATATCGCTATTGGTTTTTATATTCTTGCCCTTCTGGTAACAATTGTTGAAGTCGTCTATTACGGATTATCACCTTTATTAATTCTGTTTGCATTGTTTTTCATAGTATTGGGAATAGGTTATAATTTAGGGATTAAAGAACATGGAATTATAGGTAATATTTGGGTAAGTACTGGGTATGTTGCTCCCTTTCTGATGGGAACATTACTTGTGGGTATTTCAAATGATTGGGTTAATTTAAACATCATTGTGATATGCCTATTTATTCTATTTTTAGCTTTAGGTCGTGAAGTACTGAAGGATATCATGGACATTGAAGGGGATAAAGAGACTGGAAAGAGATCAGTAGCAATTTCTTTTGGTCCAAGTTGGGCTGCACGGATTTCAGGAATAATTTACGTCATCAGCGTTTTTTTTGGCACGTTAATGCTGTTTTTAGGCTTCCGAAATAATTTAGTCTTTTTCACTGGCTTCACTCTACTAGTAGCCTTATTGCTATATACTACAGTCTTACTGATTCGGGATCCTACCCTAGAGACTGCAACCAAAGGTCGGAAATATACTCGTTGGTCTTTGTGGTGGGCAACAGCCCTCATTTATTTAAGTAGCTTTTTCATCGTATAAGTCCATTTGTCGCTGATTTTAAGCATATTCAGTTAAACTAGCGAATGATACTGAAACTTAGCGGGATTAGTCCATCTCTTCAATCATTTCATTCAATTGAGTTTGAAGTGTTTCATTAAGGTCTCCAATTTCTGATATTCGTTCCCAAGCATCAGGAGTTAAAGCATATCTCTGAAGAATTTCTGGAAGTATCTGATTCCATTTATAAGCACCCATCTGAAAACTGGGAGCATCATCCAACACCTTCTGAAATTCCAATGATAATTGAAGATAGACTCTTTGTTCAGTTGGCGATAATTCAATGTGTTCAATAGGAGATGGAAACCTTGCGAGGTCATTTCGAGATCGGTCCTTTTTCATAAAGAACATCACCTTAAAGGATTTAAAATTATTACATAATATATAAAAAAATCAGATACAAAAATAAGCAAATTTTAGGAATTTCATTCCATTTCGTACAAAAGATAATTAATTGAGAGTAACAGAAATTATAGCCAACTAAGTACTCTCATACCAAGGGGATTAGGGAGGAGAGATTTTAGCTAATCCATTCATATATGGCCGTAGAACCTTAGGAATGTCTACTGATCCATCCTCTTGTTGGTAGTTTTCTAAGAGAGCACAGAGAGTTCGTTCAGTAGCGATAGCAGTAGAATTCAACGTGTGGATGAACTCTTTTTCTCCTCCAACTTTACCATAGGTAATATTGAGTTTCCTCGCTTGAAAATCAGTCACGTTTGAACAAGAAACTAGCTCTCTATAAGTTCCCTGGGCGGGAAACCAAGCTTCAAGATCATATTTTTTAGCTGCATTATCGTTTAACTCACCTGAAGCAATATTAACGACCTTATATGGTATCTCCAATCGTTGGAATAATTCCTCCGCATTATTAATCATTTCTTCGTGTAATTCCTCTGAAGTTTCAGGGTGGGCAAAAACAAACTGTTCTACTTTATTAAAATGATGTACACGGAAAATACCTTTAGTATCCTTTCCGTGTGAGCCAGCTTCACGACGATAACACAAAGAAATCCCACAATATTTTCGGGGTAGAGTGTCTACATCAAGAAGTTCATTCATATGGAATGCTGCAAGAGGTTGTTCTGAAGTGGCAATGAAGAAAACATCTTCTTTAGGATCATTATATAACGCCTCCTTAAAATCACCTAGTTCACTTGCTCCCTCCATTGCTTTACGACGAAGAAAAGGAGGTGTCCAAAAAGGAATAAAACCACGTTCATTCACTAAGAAATCTAATGCAAACTGAATCAAGGCCAAATTTAAAAAAACCATTTGATTTGTCAGGAAATATGTTCTAGCTCCACTAACTTGAGCGGCTTTCTCAATATTTGCAAGACCAAGGGATTCAACTAAATCAATGTGACTTCGAATTGGAAAAGTAAAATTAGGAATCTCACCCCATTCACGCAAAGATACATCACCCTCTTCTGTTTTAGCAATCGGAACCCCAGGTAATAGAATATTTCCGATACTATAACGAATTCTATCTCTTTCTTCTAATGCATCATTAGCTAATTTCTCTAGGTTAGCAATTTCGAATTTAATTTGGTTTACACGAT
>JAHQWW010000143.1 GCA_029856365.1 Candidatus Hodarchaeota archaeon | reverse complement strand
ATTACATTTTGGTTTTACAATTTAGATAAGTCGATTCATCAGTTGCTCAATACTTCTTATTTAACAAATATATCTAGATTTTAATAGATTTCTATTAGTTTTGTCAAAATTGCAAAAAGCAATAAATTTATAAATTCGTTTTGCAAAAAATACAAAACGAGTAAGAATGGATTATTCGGCAAATAATATCTATTCTACAAAAATTTTAGGAAAAAGTACGATGTATATCAAAAAAGATGAGAATAAAGTTTTAGAGGAGGAAATAAAAATTGACAGCTCTTTCAATCTATTAGTGACAACTTTTCTATTGGGTACGAGTATTTATGTTGTGGCTCAACTTATCGGGATATTTCTTACTACAGAAGCATTTGGTCCGATTATCGAAGGAGGAAATGGGTCAAAACTGTTTCTAACTGATTTAATGTTTCTGATTCTCTCTCTTGTCGCTATATTTTTTCTGACCAAAGGAAAATTAACTCACTATGGATTAAATAAACCTATTGGAGAAGTTAAATGGGGATATATTATTGGATTAGGATTATTGATTGGTTCAATTGCTACCATCCTCATTATTGTAACAGGAGCAAATGGAAATCCTGCTTTAGCAGGTCTAGGTATCAGAGAAAAAATAGTCCTAATTTGGTTTTTAGCCAGTATAGCAGAAGAAGTTTTCGTAAGAGGTTTGTTACAGGGGTATCTGAATCCTCTAGAGGGTACGAAAATTAGTATTGGTAAGCAAAATTTATCATATCCAGTTGTTTTCAGTGCTATATTCTTTGGTAGCATCCATCTACCGTTAGTATTTTCTGGGGCAGATCTTATCACAATTTTTATTATCTTTTCAATGACAATAACTCTAGGTTTTTTTACGGCCTCTTTGCGAGAGAAATATCGCAGTATATTACCTTCAATTGGCATTCATATCACAACAAACATTGGAGGAACAATGTTAGGTCCAATAATATATGCGATCTTAGTAGGAACAATTTAAAATGTAGGATATTACTTCTACAAATTTATCAATAATCGAAGGTATCTCAATATAAAGATGATCAGGTCTCTTTTTCATAAATAGATGACATTTTTCAGTATCTTATCTCTGATTAGTGGTTTTAAGCCGTTTGGGGTGACTAAATCTACTGGAAGATCTAAGATTCTTACTAAATATTCCTTTAAATCGATATGCGACTTTTCTTTATTTCAGATCTTTCCTTTTTTTCTTTTTATTTAGATAACATTAAAAATAAAATTTACACTACAAATAAAAAAAATCATTAAATGTTATTTGTTTGTGTATCAGGATAAGGAAAATCAAAATAAAGGGAGTACTTGGTTTATTTTCTCTACACCAGCTATTCTTGCCGCTGGTTATCTTTCATTGCAATTTTTAATCGAATTTCCCTTAGCATTTCTGCTTTTTATTGTTCAATTAACCGATGATATTGTGATAAGTAAGTTTCTTGTCTTAATTATTAGTCAGATGATTCTTACTGCGATAATTATCTTTGTGATAACCCCTTTCCTAAAAGTTAAAGATGTTGAATTTACTGCTATTAACTATACTAGTTTTCTTAGGTTCATTACAGTTTTTTGTCTATTTTGGGCGGTTACGATACCTATTACCCTAATTTTTTCAGTTTTATCCACTAATTTAGGTATAGGGGAAGTAATCTATGAAAAAACATTACCATTGTCAATAGACTACCGTGGAAATCTATTCTCAATAATCTTGTGGTTACTGGCTGGTACTCTAGGTTTTACCATATTTATGGAATATTTATTTCGAAGAACATTGATTCCATTGTTCGAAAAGCGTGGTTTATCTCCTTTTGCTGCAGTTATTACCTCAAGTATTGCTTTTGCTTTAGTTAACATACCAAATTATCTCGGAATCCAAATAACAATACTTACAGAATCCAACTTATTTATTCTATATTTTAGTAGATATGGATTGTTAAATTCACTTTTCTATTCTTTAAACCTTTTTGTGACAACATTTATCCTTGGAATAGCTTGTGGAATTGTATACATCCTAACAAGAAATATCATATTTTCAATTATGGTACACTGTCTTGGTATACTTCCCTACTACTTGATAGATTTATTTCATGATAATATTATGTTCATTTCATTGTTGGGCATTTTAATCATTGTGATCAATATTTCAGGCCTTCTTGTTGCCTTATTCACAGGTTATACTATTTTTAAACCTTCATCTCAGACTGATTGGATGACTATCCTTAAGAAAAAGTCGGAAATAGACATCAATCGTGGTATAATTGGATTTTTTGCTATTTTTTGGGGAATAATTATTAACATTGTGGTATTCATAGGTTTACTTGCTGAACATGCTCCTATTATAATCGCTCTACTTTTTAATATTATATTTCTTGGATTTTGCACTAAAAATCTACGAGAAGATTCAATACAGGATAAATCACCCACTGATCATAATGAAGTGAAAGAATATGGTGATATAAGTGAATAGGAACATAAATTTGTTTGGTATTGTCTTAATCGTCACCATAGTAATATGGGGAATTACAAGTGGGATCCTATGGTTAAATCTGAACAACCAACAGATTCAGGATAAAACATGGTTAAGCTCGACTCCAGAGGCCCAGGGGATGGATGCAGTAATACTTGAACAAGTAATTGGAGATATTAAACAACAAAATATAGCCATTGACTCATTGTTAATAATCCGTCATGGGTATATTGTATTAGAAAACTATCCGAATTTAGAGGAGTATCTTAGTCACACAATGTCCAATCAGGATAATATGCACTCTTTATATTCAGTTACAAAAAGTTTTACTTCTGCTCTCATTGGTATAGCAATAAAAGAAGGATACATTGATAATACTAGTTTAAAAGTGGTTGACTTTTTTCCTGACAAAATGATTGAAAATTTAGACTCCCGAAAGAAGAACATGACCCTTAACCACCTTTTAACTATGACTTCAGGTTTTGAATGGGATGAGTGGACTGGTGACAGTGCTATTAAGATGTTGAGAAGTGCTAATCCTGTTGAATATATGCTTAATCTACCCATGAAATATGATCCAGGAACTGTGTTGGTCTATTGTACTGGAGCATCTCATCTGTTGTCTGCAATCATCCAGAAGGCAACAGGATATACAACTCTTGAATTTGCTCGTAAATACCTCTTTAAACCACTGAGAGTATCTGAAGCACAATGGACTTATGATCAACAAAATGTTTATCATGGTGGTCATGGTTTATCCTTAACAACACGAGATATAGCTAAACTTGGTTATTTGTATCTGAATCATGGTATTTGGAATGGGAAGCAGATTGTATCAAAAGACTGGGTAAACAAATCAACTCAAACCTATAATTTCTTCCAAGAAAATAATGGGTATGGATATTATTGGTGGACGTTACCACAGAGTAATGTGTACTACGCAAGTGGCCTATATGGTCAGAGAATTTATGTGGCTCCAGACTATGATCTGGTGGTTGTTTTCACAGCGAATATTCCAAATGAATTGGTGGTAGATCATTTATTCAATTCTATACTAATTTCTATAACCTCTAAATAATCATTTTTTCTTAATATCCGTTTTTCTTTTAATTTTCTTATTTAACTAATACATTTACAACATTTCAAAAAAAGGGGAAATGGCGTATAATAAGTATAGACTTAGATCTAATTAATGGTTTGATATCTACAGGATCACACCTGATTTCCGAAGTTTTCCAAAGCCTAGTTAAAAATGGTGAGAGGTTCGTCATTCTAAACAGAATTTTTGCCTCTATCATAGCATAAAAAATTTAATTTCTCTTCCTTGTTATTTAGTTTTAGCTTGATGTAAAAGATTTTATATCTTTGTACCAGGTGTATAATTTGTCTATTCGAGTGAAACAAACCTTTATTGTTATGATAATGTTATTTATTGCTGTTTTCGGGATAGTTTCACCTTCTTCTGGTTGTACAATATTCACTATCACTGATGGAGAGGTAGTTCTCTTCGGGAATAATGAAGATAATTTTCAATCTCGTCATGGGAGGATATGGTCTTATCCTACCGGTGATGGAAAATATGGTCTTATCTTATTTGGTTTTAGATTACACGACGATTTTGACGTGCCAGTTGGGGGTGTAAATGACCAGGGTTTATGCGTGGATATGAATGCCATAAATAGACCTCCTCTAACAGTACATCCAGAAAAAGAATATTATGCAGGATCATTTAAGAAAATACTAGAAGAATGCTCAACAGTGGCGGAAGTAAGGGAATGGGTAAAACCATATGATATGACATTTTTACAAACTGATCAGGCCCATTTTGCTGATAAATCGGGAGATGCTGCGGTAATGGGGCTGAGTTCAGATGGTGAGACCTATTTCACCAATAAAACGGATGATTACCTGATATCTACTAATTTTAATCTCGCGCAAGAAATTTATAACGGACAGTGTTGGCGTTATGGTAAAGCTGAGGAAATGCTAGGGAGTATGGATACTGTAACAGTTGATAACAGTAAGCAAGTGTTGAATGCCACAGCGTTATCGATTATTTGTTATTCATACATTCTTGACTTAACAAACGGATTGATTTACGTCTATTCGTTTGGTGACTTTGAGCGGGTATCTGTGTTGTACATTGAAGAATTGGTCAGTAAGGCCGATTCATATGACATTGAAACCTTGGTTTCACAACAAACAGGAATATTGAAAGCACCTGCATTTACAAGCCTTATTTTATCGATGTTCATCCTTTTAGTAACTGTTTCTCTTTTTATCCTGTTATATGTTCTTAGAATTCACCCTGATTTAACTGGAAAGGATCTTTCTGATGAATTTAAACTCCAAAAAGCCCCATCTGAAGTCGATATAAGCAGCTCGAAATTGAGGAGTATGCTAATTAAAAGACAACCAGCTATTAGACTTCTCCTATTCATAGCTGTTTTTTCTTTCTTGTTTATCCTTGCGAAAATTATCACAGTCCCCCTGTATCTTGATTTGGAATATATCCCTGTTACCATCACTATCCATGTGTCTTTTATATTCATTTTCATTTGCATTGTAGGAATTGCTAATAGGCCATCGATTGCTTTTTTCACCAGCTCAATTGGTTTGCTCTTAGGTGAGATTTTCTTCTGGCTGTTGCATAAGAGCAGCATTATAGAGCTTCCTGTCTATATGCTTTTGTCGTTGAGTTCTTTTGGAGTTGCAACCTTAGTCATTTCAGTTTTTCGGGGAAAAAATAAGATGTTTGCTATGACTCTTGGGTGGGTTTGGGCTTCTTTTGGTTGGTATTTTTTTGCTAATATCTATTATAATGGTGTTATCTCGCTGGGGTCTGAACACTTACTACTGTGTACGGTGATCTTATCAATAATCAATCTTATTTTATTACCAATAGCACTAGTCATCAACAAAGCTGCCGAAATAATATTCAAAGTTAATTTCTTAGATGAATTAATTTTTATTGGTACATAAGTAGATTTATCAAGATTAAAAGGCTTAGATTTATCAAGGAATAATTTTACCTCTAAAAAATGTATTAATCAAGTTTTTCTACTGTTGGGATGACCTCTTTTCCTAATATGTTGAGGGGAGTGATCTCATGGACATTTGGGATATTAAAAATGACATGCTGAAAGCCCAACTCTACTAATTTGCCACAAAAAGTAATAATTTCATCAGTACTCATACAATCGGAGGGTAATTTAATATAAGTTCCTACTGTTTTTTCAATTTCGTCGTAAGGACGTCCAATGTCTTTACAATGCTGTTTTAAAACATCAATTTTTCGTTGAAGGTAATGAATTACCGCCTCATGGCTCCCGTACAAGTTTCCAAACTCTTCAAAAGGAGATCCAACGACAATATTAGAGGCATCTGCATACTTAGCTACAAGCCTCAATGTCTTTTTCTCTCCACTTCCACCAATCATAATAGGGGGATGCGGAGTACTCAATGGCTGGGGGCTATTAATTGGTTCTGAGAGTCTGTAGTATTTTCCCTCGTATGGATCAGTGTTCCCGTTCCACATTTGTTTAATAATTTGTAGAGTTTCTTCAAGACGTTTGAACCGTTCAGCTAAAGAGGGAAAAGGGATACCTAGTCCCTTGGCTTCATGTTCAAACCAACCAGCACCAATACCGAGATAAGTACGGCCTTTTGACAGAACATCAATGGTTGAAACGATTTTACCTAATAACCCGGGATGTCGGAAGAAAGGACACGTTACCATAAGACCAATTTTTATTTTCTGAGTTAAGGCAGCTAAATAGGCGATTGTACTATAGCCTTCCAGCATTGGGGCTTCGACTGGACCGTGAATAATGCCATACTGGGTTCCTAACTGGAAAAGATGATCCATAACCCATAAGCTGTAGAATCCATTCTCCTCGGCAGTTTTTGCGATTGTTCCGAGTTTTTCACCAATGTTATTTGGATTTCCAGGCCAATCAAATTTTCCTATATGTAATCCGACTTTCAACGTTCTTTTTCTCTCCATTAATCGTTTTTATAAGGTATCTTGGGGATAAATATAGTCCATTAAGTATTCATATAAGCAAAAAGTACCGCTATATCTTCAATTTCTTCTTGTAATTTTGCTAGAAAGATTGCATTCATAGAATATCCGAAAAATAGACAACTAATTCTTAAGGGAAGATTTTCCCAACCACTTCTAAGACACTCTTTAGCAATTTCAATCAGTAATCGTTTCCAAGCGTGTGGATGCTCTATTCGTATGGCCGATGATAAAGAAACTATCTCTTTTTCAGGTTTTTTCCCTCTTTTTACTTTTCTTCGATTAGGAATACCTGCAGAAACTACCTGATTATCCTTAATAATTAATTTATTGTGACTATCTTTAAGAAAAGTGTTTTCAAAGAAATATTTTGCCTCCTCAACACTTGGAAAAACATCACGCATATAATTATCTGCATGACAGATTTCAATTAATTGGTCAAGATCTTCCATTGTACCTGTTCTGCAAGTATATGAAGCAATTTCGTTGTTCATCTCCCATTTACTAACTTCAGTAAGATCTAGGTCAACACTATTTACATAAAGATGTTCTTTTTCAATGAATCTTTTGCTCTGGAAAAATTGAATACGTTCATCTGTGGTCGGTGTATCAAATACAACTTCTGCAGCAATTACTTTGGGATGGATTGTCTCTTGTAACCACGTCAGTAATTCATCAAAGATCTTTTCTTGTGCCTCGGGTGGGCAATCTGGCAAGGCCCAGGGATAGCTAATAATATACGTTCCCGGTCTTGCAACCCATGCACTTGTTTGCACATATGCTAAAAGTTGGCCGTCCTCCGTTAATACATAACGTGCACTTTGAGGATCTCGATTTTCTCCTTTGAAACGTCTTTCAATCTCTTCTGCATTAGCAGGGAGTCCTGATACTTCCATATAGACTTTAGTTTGCTGTTCTTCTAATCCTTGATTGGGTTCATAATGTCTATAAACTACTTCCATTACGATTCAACCTCCTTTATTCCAATATTTAAATTCTATAATCCAGCTATTGCTGGAATAACCTCCTTTCCAATTACTTCGAGAGGTTCAATCTCATGAACATTGGGCATGTTGAAAATGATATGTTTAAAACCTATCTTTGCTAACTCTTGACATAATTCTACAATTTCAGCGGTGTTCATTGCATTAGGAGCTAGTTTAATGGTACCAAGGACTGTTCGTTCAATCTCATCATAAGTTCGCCCGACTTTACTACAATGTGCCTTTAATATTTCGAGTTTTCTTGTTAAAAGTTCTTTACGTTTTTGATAACGCTCTGTAAGCCATAGTGGAAATCCCTTCAAAGGAGTACCGAGTTGAAAGTTGACAGCATCCGCATAATGTGCTACTAATCGCAACATTTTCTTTTCACCTTCACATCCAATCAGGATTGGTGGATGTGGATGAGTTAATGGTTGAGGGTTGTTGATTGGTTCAGTAAGGTGATAGTATTTTCCCTCAAATAAAGATTGATCACCTTTCCACATATGCTTAGCGATCTGAAGTGTCTCTTCTAGACGTTCGATACGCTCCCGTACTGGAGGAATCGGCACCCCTAGACCTTTTGCTTCCCGTTCATACCATCCCGCACCGATACCAAGATACGCTCTCCCTCCAGAAAGAACGTCTAAGGTTGTGACTGTCTTAATTAATATTCCTGGATGCCGATAGAAATTCCCCGTGACCATTAATCCAACTTTGATATGTTGTGTAATAGCTGCTAAATAGGATATAGTATTATAACCTTCTAGCATGGGTGCTTCAGGGGGCCCAAACGCACTTCCAACCTGAAAGAAATGATCCATAACCCAGAGGCTAAAGTATCCAGCCCTTTCAGCAGTTTGCGCTATTTCTATTAATTTTGATCCAATATTTTCAGGGCTACCAGGCCAATCAAAATGATATATCTGTAAACCAATTTTCACCTGAATATACCTTCCCGGTCTTGTGGATCTCCTACCATAGATATCCCGCGTAGTGACCAGTCGATTCTCGAGGATTATACTTTTCTTCTAGATAGGTTATTTCCTGTCCGTATAGGTATAATTCTAATGCCTGAGTAATTTTCACAATATATGACATTTATTAACCAATAATGTTAATAATTGTAATGATATTTATTAAACTTACCATTATGGTGAAAGTTTATCTAATATCATATTAGCCTCTGAATTAAAGAGAATTCATCAAATTCCCAATCGAATTTCCTATTCTTTTCCACAAGTGACTTAGAATGAAGAACAGTAATA
>JAHQWW010000142.1 GCA_029856365.1 Candidatus Hodarchaeota archaeon | reverse complement strand
CTCCTTTAGGAAATGAGAATTTCACAACAAATAATATACTTACAGAGTTCATCACTGTTGTTGATTTAGAAAACTATTTTATTTATGAGGGGTATGAATTTTCCTGGTACGATGCTTATAGTAATGGTTATCAATTAGGAGTTTCTGCTGATGAACAATGGGGAGAGATTTCTCTCCCATTTACTTTCAATTATTATGGGGTTAATTACGAAACTTTATTTATTAGTTCAAATGCTTGGTTATCCTTTCATGGTACATATTCGGCTTCTTTTGACAATCCAAGATTTCCCACTGAAGACTATCCTTTTTCAATAGCTCTCTTCTGGTATGATCTTAGAGCAGACAATAATATTTATATCTGGAGTACACCTAATTTTCTTGTTATAGAATATAATAATTATAATTATTACTATGGAGAAACCGTGGGTACATTTGAAGTAGTTCTTTTCCCCAATGGTAATATTTTATTCCAGTATTTAAACATAGAAACTGCTTACGCTCCTACTGTTGGATTAAATTGTGGAATGGATAAGAATTATTACACCACATACAGCGAAAGCTTGACTGGATTAAGTAACTTTGCTATATTATTTTCTTGGGAGGAATTAAAAGGGAATATTACTGGAACTATAACTGAATTTACATCAAGTAATCCAATTCAGAATGCTAATGTCAGTTTATATGGTTATAATCAGAGTTTTGGTTGGTCGTTGTTACACTCTACTCTCACAGATGAAAATGGACTGTACCAACTAGATAACATCTTCGTCAATTATGATTATCAAATTATAGCTTTTTTTGAGGAATATTTTCATGATATTGTCCAAGTACACTTCTCTATTATTGATTGGCCACAATTAAATTTAGATCTGAGCTTATTAAACCAATCATATGGTTCTAAAGCTCTAGTGACCTTCCTGAACAGTTCATCATCAGAACCTCTAGAAAATGTCAAAGTAGTAGTGTTTGAAGATTCTTGGGATCAAATTCCAGAAAAAATCCTGTATAGTAACTCTTCAGGCCAAATTCTTATTCAAAACATTAGTCATGCTGATTGTCGCTGGTTCAATGTAAGTTATGCAAATTTTGAAGACATTGAAAGGCATTATATCGGTCCATTACCAATGCAAAGTTCAATCGAATTAGTGATGCTAATGGTGCATGAAGGGGCTCCTCAAAATGATGCTAATTCTGGAGATGATGCAGGTAATAATTCATTAGGAGCAGTTCCTATTACTATCCCATTTAAAGAGACTCTGGAAAGCATCATTTATAAGGGGTCCTTTGCATCTTCAATCAATGATCAAGCAGATTGGTACTCATTCACTGTTACTAATCTGAGTGTAGTTTCGATAGAGCTATTCGCATTTGATAACCGTGGGTCTGATTTTGATTTAAGCTTATACAATGAATATCTAGATCGTGTAGCCTTTTCGAGTACTCCTAGTCCAAATTCAGATTCTATCAACTATGATTTGTTACCAGGTCAATACTACATTGTTGTCGAATATGCTTTTGGAGCGCTGACTAATTATTCGCTTAAAGCAGATGGACTAAGTATAACACTTGAGGATCATACTTCCATTTCAATCTTTGGTAATGATGAGTTCCTCAGCCAAGCGAGTATAGAAGGATGGTTAGGAGACGGAACACCCTCAAATCCGATTATTATCAGTGGATTCAATTTTACAGGCGGTTATTTGATTGAAATATTTAATACAGATCTACATTTTAAGATATGCAATTCATCATTTACTGGAGGAGGAAGTACGGGAATTTATCTTGATAATGTTCGAAATGGTCACATTGCTCATAATATCATAACTGATAATTACTATGGTATCCATCTTAAAAATTCAAGAATAATCAGTGTCAATAATAATCTAATTGTAAATAGCAATACAGGAATTTTTTTGGATTTTTCAGGTGAGATATCCTTAATGAACAATAAGATGTATAACAACGGGCTTTTCCTTGATGGTTGGCGAGATTATTATTATTTTCACGAAATGGCTTCTAATTATGTTAATGACAAGCCATTGATCTATTGGTTGGGACGCCATGACGACAAAGTACCTGTTAATGTTGGACAGATTATTTTGGTTGAATGTACTAATGTAGAGATTACTAACCAAAATGTATCAAATGCAACAAGTGGGATTTTAGGATGGGAATGCTCGAGTTTGAATATCACTAAAGTCAATTCAAGTAACAATATGGTAGGGATTAATTTAAACGGGTGTGATGATAATACAGTTCGAGATAGTACATTCATGAATAATGATAGAGAAGGGATAAATTTATACCAGTGCGATAAAAATGTAATTACAGATAGTATTTTCATAAATAATTCGTATGGAATAAGTTCAAGTTTTGGGTTATCTAATTCAATTTTACGGAACCAAATCAATGATAGTCAAACTTTTGGAATCTACTTGTATTCCTCAAGCCAAAATACACTTATTGATAATAATTTAACAAATACTGGCCTGTTTGTTTTTGCTTACTCTCATCTTGCTTGCTTACAAGATGAAGTTTCAAATAATTTTGTTAATAATCGGCCCTTGGTTTATCTACAACAGTCTATAGGGGGAGCTGTACCTGATAATGCTGGTCAGATTGTGTTAATAAATTGTACTTCACTATTGGTGACTGACCAAGACTTGTACAATGCATCAATAGGGTTGATTGCACTTTATTGCTCTGATCTGAATATTAAGAATATACATTCCCATGCAAACACTGATGGATTCGTAGTGAGATTCTCTAATCATATTGATATTCAAAATTGTACACTAGAAGACAATGATCGATTCGGAATATATCTAGAGGAGTCAAATGATAATGTAATTACTGACAATATCATTGAAAGTAATGAGGAAGGAATAACCATCGAAAGCTCAAGAAACGATGCAATTAAGAACAATACGATCAGGTATAATGCTGCAAATGGTATTAGCTTATCAGACTCCCAAGATAGTTATATCTCAAACAATACTCTTACTAACAACATTTTCGGAATTCTATTGAGCGATTCTGATAATATATATGTAGTAAACAACAGGATCACAGATAATTCTGTAGGAATTTACACATATGATTCATTTGGCATTGAAATTGATAACAACTTCATTAATGACAATTATTATCTTGGTATAGACCTTTTTTACTCAAATTACATAATTATTAAACGTAATATCATTGCAAACTCATCTTCCCATGGAATTCATTTGTATTCTTCAAACTTCAACGTTGTTGTTTGGAATAATTGCTCTGAAAATAATCTTGGTAATTCTCAAGCTTGTGACGACCAAGATCAAGTGAACACTTATGCATACAACTTCTGGGATGATTGGATTAGTCCTGATGATGATAATGATGGAATAGTCGATAATCCTTACCTTATAGCAGGTACTCCAAATAATCAAGATTCATATCCGTTAACTACCCCCTTCAACATTAGTTCATCTCATTTCCTTCTAGCCCCCTTGCTTATCTATCCAAATGGGGGAGAGTCTCTTAATGAAAACGTCTTAATTGAATGGAGAGCTGCTCTTGATTCCCAGGATCATGGAATTACCTATGATGTTCTGTACAGTGCTGATAGTGGTAACTCGTGGAATGTGCTGGTTTCTGATTTAATAGATACATTTTATAATTGGAATTTTCTTGATATTCCCGAGGGTGACAGCTACTTTATCAAAATTAGAGCAAAATGTTCTGAGGGGTTAACAGCTGAAGATATTTCGGATAGTGCATTTCAAATAATACGATCGCGGTACATTACTGGAATAGTCTTTGATTTAATAACACAATCACCGATCAAAGGGGTTACTTTAGATTTATTCTATATCCCAACCCCTTATGATCCTTATGTATGGATTGGCTACATTGAAACAGGTGACGATGGTATCTATGGTTTTTCTGTTTATGAGAGTGGTGAATATTATCTCTCTGTAATTGCTGATGGATATTATGGCAATGAGTCATATTTCGAATTAGTTGATGAAAATTATGAAATTTCCATAGATATATCCTTACTCCCTCATGAATATGGTTCAGAAGCGGTTATAACCTTCCTTGACTGGGATACTCTAGAATCCCTAGAAAATGTCAAAGTATATGTATACGAATCTTATCGGAACAGTCTCCCTGAAGTTATATCGTTTAGTAATGGTTCTGGTCATGTTGTTATTAATAATATTGGTAATACTTATCTCACTTTGTTTAACGTAAGTTTACCTGGGTACAAAGATATTTATTTCCATTATATCAAAGAGCAACCCCCTCAAACCAGTCTTTCGTTCACAATGTTAATGGTCCCTGAAGGTTCTCCTCAAAACGACGCTAATTCTGGAACAGACGCAGGTAACGATTTTTCCGCTGCCATTTCAGTTACAAATGGTACTTATCAAGGATCTTTCGATGAACCTCTGGGAGATACACAGGATTGGTATATATTTGAATTTACTGGTTTTAAGCATCTTGATCTAGAATTCAGTGCTTATAATGACTTAGGATCTAGATTTGTATTCTACATATATGATGAAACACTCGATTTGGTATCTCAAGGAACTAATCCTGAATCAATCACTGAAGACTTGTCCGCTGGACGATATTACATTTGTGTTGAATATTGGATTGGAGCTTATGCCAACTACACTTTCACACTTAACTTGACCAAGATGGAATTACCTGACTTAGCTATTTCTAACCTCATGTGGACTCCCTCAGATAATCTTAATGATGGTGATTTTGTCACATTCACTGCTACTGTTGAAAATTTAGGGAATACAAGCGTAATCACGGATTTCTATATGGGATTTGAAATTGATGGTGCCCTTATCGGCCTTCAACCTATAGAGGGACTTTTAGATGGAGCTTCAACTGTAGTTTCTCTTAATTGGCTTGCCACTGGTGGAATCAATACCATAAGGGTCATCATTGATTATTATGATGAAATTTTCGAGGCTAATGAAACTAACAATGAGTTATCACAGGTTTTGCCAGATATCCCATTAGCAGATCTAGTCGTAATAGATCTTACTTATTCTCCAACAGAATTCATCAGCGATGGGGAGATTATTGTTTTCACAGCCCTGATTGAAAATATTGGAGCTGGAAACACAAGTACCAATTTTTATGTGGGATTTGAGATTGATGGGAATTATATCGGAAAACAACATGTAAATGGCCTTTTACGTGGATCCCCCATTGAAGTTTCTCTGAGTTGGCAAGCAGTTGGTGGAGTTCATACTGTTCAAGTAGTTATCGACTACTACAATGGCATCATTGAATTCAATGAGTCCAATAATGATTTTTCTATAATTTTGGCTGAAATTCTGATATCTGATCTAATTATTGCGGATATTGGATTCATCCCCTCTACAGATATCAAATCTGGAGACATCATCAGACTCAATGCCACGATAGAAAATATCGGTGCTGGTAATGCTACTAAAAGATTTTATGTCGATTTTTTCATCAATAACAGCTATATTGGCAGAACTTTTGTTTCTGGTTTAACAATTGGCAAGAATGTAACAGTCTCCATTGATTGGGTTGCTTCTGGTGGAAATTACACCATTAAAGTTATCGTAGACAAACAGAATGATCTTCTTGAATCTGATGAATTTAACAATGAGGGGACAAAGGATTTACCGGAGATACCCCTTGAACCACAAGTTATTGTTACCTCCCCCCTCGGTGGTGAGAGCTGGTCTGGAGTTCAGGATATCACTTGGCAAGCCACAAGTCCTCAAGGTTTAGATTTAACTATTAGGATTGAGCTTTTTGATGGTTTTTCTTATATTTTGATTGCTGATAATTTACCTAACACAGGTATATTTTCAAATTGGGATACTGCAAAGACTGCTGATGGTTCTTCGGTTCCTGATGATTTTTACTACAAAATAAGAATAACTGCTTCTGATACAAATGGAGTAAGTGGATTTAATATTTCAGACAATTGGTTTACTATTTGGAACACACCTAGAGTAGAAATATCACAGCCTTTTTCAAAAAGTCCTACTATCCATGAAAATACAACATATACAATAACAGTTACGAATATTAATATATTTACTGATACTTTTGATTTACTAGTAAATAATCTTGACAATATTGCTGTTGTAGAACTTAGTTCTGATTTTATTACGCTTGATCCTTGGCAGAGTGGTACTATTACTTTGAATGTTTCCGATCAAACACCAGGAACATACCAAGTGATCGTTAGTGTTGTTTCTCGCACTAATTCTAGTGTTTTTGACGAGGTTACTATAACAACTGTTGTTCGAGAAGCCTATCATCTTGATATTTCTTTTTTAACAACTCAAACTAGCATTGGGGGTTCCCTCATCTACAATATTATTTTAGAAAATTATCAAGACTACCCTGACACCTTTTCATTTGAAATAGAAGGAATTGAGAGTAGCTGGTATTCCTTGAATGACTCTATTCGCCTAATTGCTGGTGAGAGGAAGATTTTCCCCCTAATAGTATCTATCCCTGGCCCTGCCTCTGCTGGTGATTTCCTGATCAGTGTGAAAGCGATTTCTTCAAAGCTTGGAATTTTTAAAGTAGGAACGGTCTTTTTAAATTTGTCCACTGAACCTATTATCTTCAATTTGTTACCACTGAATAACACTCTTATGAGTTCTTCTGAGGTGATAATCAGCTGGCAAACCTCAGTTAACTCTACTAGTGAGTTATATATCAAAAAAGAAGATGAACCAACATTTAATCCGATAATTGGAGATCCTGGTCTTTCTCATATTATTAATACTAGTACTTTAAGCAAAAACTCTTGGTATGAGTTTTATATACGATCTGAATCTGACTATGGAGCAGCAACAAGTGATATTAGGAGAATTTTCATTAGTACAGCCATTTCTTTTGAAGCAGACATTTATCAGATGATTATTAAGAGAGATTATGATCAAAAGGGTACCCTTTCCATTATTAATAATGATGATGAACCTCATGAGGTTTTATTAAATATTACAGGAGTACCTAATGACTTAATTTTGAATTTTGTTGGAGAGGGGTCAATAGATCAAGTTATGGTTCTCTTTCCTAGAGAAACTATGAATATTCAATTTGTTATCCATGCTCCAGATGCTCTCCAAGACCAATACAATATCCTGTTATCATTGAAAACTGTAGATTCTGAGGAAATTTTTGATTCTGCGACTTTAGTTGTTCATATCACAGAACCCATAATTGATTTTACGTTACAAGAGGTTTCTTATGATCCTGTAACATTAACTCGGAAATATATGATTATCAACCATGGGGATGCACTGACTGACTTAAAAGTTTCAGCAAGTCCTGAGCTAGCTGATTTTGTAATTTTTACCCCTACCATCAACCATTATTATCTTAAATCAGGTGAGGCTATTGTATTTGATGTATCACCCGTCCTGTCAGAAGGATATTCTGGTGCAGATGGTATTATTATTGCTCACACCACTGGGAAGAAGCAAATTATTTCTGCAAACTTTACCTTACCAACGGGAATGCAGGTGTACAAAGGGCAGATTGGGATCATGAGTATTGATTTTGTTGATGAATTTGATAATGATGATTCACCCAATTCAAATCCGCTAGAGGATCGATTGGTAGAATCGTATAAAATTGTCAACCAGACTATGTTTGCTTGTCAAATTGTAGTGGAGGTACTTCAAGATGAGAAACCTGTTTATGATGCCAATGTGACCTTGATAGTTTGGAACTCGACTACTGAATTAATTATAACTGGTCTTACGGATATTTATGGAAGAGCTTTGTTTAATGTGTATGGGCCTCCATCCTTTTACTCTTATAAAGCTGAATTGGTCGAATTCGGATTATCTACGGAAACAAGAAGCTTTTCCGTTGATGAAGCTTTTCTCACGAGAATATTCCCCTCAAATATCTCATGGAATTATATATCTGACTCAAATTCATCCTTTACTATTAACAGTAGCTTTGATTATAGTAGTATGATTACGTTAGATAATGCCCCCTATACTTTTGAAGCTGAATGGAATTCATCTATCGATATTGAAAAGGTCTGGTTGTATTTACAGTGGGATTTAGATGGTTATAAACAACTTATAATCCCAGGTGAAATAAAAGATAACACCATCTTTTTCAATACTTCTGCTGTCCCTACAGGAAGCTATTTCACCACAGTTGTAGCTATAGCTTCATCAGAGGCGTTATTTTCAAAAACATTATATATAAATTACACTGATCCTTATGCAATTTATATGCAAAAGAATTATTCGTTTTTAATGCCTTTTCCAGTTAATGATACACATATGATAAACCTAGATATTAATCACAAATTATTATCCTCTGATTCAAACATCATGCTTGATTTACATAATATAGATCCAGCTAATTCGGAGAATACCGAATATTTATTTGAATTTGTCGCTGTATCTAATATTTCAATGCATTACGAAATAACTGTGCTTGTCACAGATGAATATGGGACAGCGCTTTATAATTACTCAAATATTGTATATTTGGAAAAGGATGTTCCTAAAAATATAATCTTTACAATACCTGTTTATGACGATGGAAATTTGACTTCTAAACTAGAGATAACTACTATTGTTGGAGATACTAGTCTATCACTTGAAATTAATCCTAGTTTAGAACTAATCTATGAAAAACGAATATGGGTAGGAGCTGATTGGGGTTTCCTGGAATTTTTCTATCAAACGGAACCAGGTGTTCTTATAAAGTGTGGAGCTGGAATACTCCTTGATATTCTTACTGGTGGTTTCGCTGGGTATGTAATAACTGGTATCGATCTAATTCATGAATTTTCTGAAGGAGATCTTCTTGGAGCAACTGCAGTTGGTATTAAAAAAGG
>JAHQWW010000141.1 GCA_029856365.1 Candidatus Hodarchaeota archaeon | reverse complement strand
TTATCTTTGGAATGAATAGGAAATTGGTGGTAAATCTAATTCATAATATTATTGGTGTGCTTACTTACACCTATAATGAATCATAACTGTTTGGTATAATTGAAATTAAGTAGTCATTGTTATTAAATATTGCTGCTATTTCTTTAATGCAGATCCTTTTTTAAGCAGATAAAATTGGTTTGGTCAAAGAATTTCTTTCAATGATTCAAGAAAATTAATATCCGTTAGTACAACGTACTTTAACTCTGATTAACGACATTCAGACTATATAAAGAAAACATAAAGATTTTCGTGGAATTAACGTTGGATTCTTGGCGCTTTTCATGGAAAAACTTCTGATTGTATAGCATTGGAACTTAGATTTGGAATGAAAGAAACATATATATCTAAGGCAATTTGATTTCTCTTTCTCTCCTCTATTTTTGAACCTAATTGAAATAAAGAACAGTTTTGAAGAAACGTTGGTAGTACACATGAACCTCCGTATATTCCAATTGATTATTCTCGAATTACTTATTTGAAGCCAAAAATTCTGTTGGTGTTCGAATCTTAATCCCTAAATTCTTTTCAATTAGATTCCGTTGAAATACTTCATTCTTTAATATTAGGATATCTAGAATAAAAGAATACTGATTGGAAAGGAAGTTCCTTGGTGACATTATCAAGAAAAATATTTCCATGAATCTTTGTTGATGTCTACGTGTTCATCTCCGCTGAACTTGTAATCGGAAAATAACAGCTATCCAGTTTTAGGTTTATAGAATTTTGTTATTAGAATTAGACAAATTATACACAGGAGTACCTCGAATCCTATTGTCGATTTGGAAGAAAATGATCCATTTAAAGTAATTCTTAATTCATGTTCTCCCTTTTCTAATTCCTCATAGAGATTTAATTTGTAAACCTGATCATAGTCCCCTAAAATGTAGAGATAAATATCTCTAGATTCAAGATCAAAAATATTGGAATACACAGTGCCAAGATATTCCGATGTTCTAGGAAAATGAACAGATTCCAAGATATCACGCATATGGGCAATAGTTAAGTCATCATCTGACAAATAGATATTTAGAAGTGTTTGTACAGTTCTATAGCGACTACAGGGGTAATAGGTATTGGGATCGCTGAGGTTGTAATCCGCGAGGTTGAAATTAGTTGAAATTAAATACGTGGATATTTTACGGGTAAAAGAGAGCCATCCGTTGGATCTTGGGCCGATTACAACTGCATCACCTGTCGCATCAGCCCAGTGAATCTGATTTCCCCAATATCCACCCATATTATGGTTGTGATGCCACTGAATTACCTCTTTTACCGACGCACATTCCCTTAAAATCACTCCCCAATCTCTTATTCTACTTCTTATTGGACCAGGATTGTTAGAATCTACATATTCAAGTTGTATACCATTGGTATCAAAACATAGACCTTGAGTGTTTATTCCTCCTATTGCAAGGTTATCTGCGTCATCCGCGCCAGGTAGATTGTCATAGAAGCCAAAATACGCACAACCATAAGTAGAGTTATCTGATGCAGGTACAAACCACACTCGAGAATTTTTTCTTGATCCAGTTTCATCTTCATTATTTCCAAAGAAAACAGAATCATTATATTCCACTGTAAAGACGCTACAACTCGTATTAGGAATATTAGAGCTGTTATTACTTGATTTTTCAATAAATGTAGGATTCTCAACCTGTATTCCATTTCCATTGTCAGGATTAATTAATAACACCATCAATACAAAAGAGAGAACTAAATATATCTTAAATTGCATCCCTATTCCACTCAAATACGAAAATCTCAAATTAATAAGCATTGGGAAAAGGGCAATATTCTTCCTTGTGCCAATAATACAGGGTTATTCCTTACAATTCCCTTTACAGAATGGAAGAAGAAGTTTGTAGATCAATGAAATTAGTTTTTTATTGTTTGATTATATGGAATTTCTTTCGGATTCCTCTTGGACTTTAGACATATTTGAGTTTAATAGCAGTCCAAATTACAATTTTTTCATTCAATAATTCAAATATTTAAAATTTATAATGAGATTTCATGTTTTGAAAATTTATGAAATCAATCTTTCAAAAACTGTGTCATGAAGGCGATGATGTAGAAAATGGGGATGTCGTATTTCTTGAACAGATGTCTAAATCGGGATGGCCCGTCTGAGGAAGTCATTTGTAACCACATGTCAAGACAAACTTAAAATTAATATCTCTTTGAATACCCGTACAGATATATAACATTGGTATTACTCTCGAGAACATACTTCTGCATCTTTTTTTAATTTTGACCAACATCCTTGTCATAAAAGGGAAAAACTCCCTCCTCACTAAACTTACCCCTTGAGTAGAGAATGGGGTTAATACTTTGTATAGAGCTGTACAACTTCGGGTTGAGACAAAATATAGAGCGCAGCAATACCAAAAATGGTACCAAAGGGAAAATTAAACAGGTTCAGCGCGCCAATCACCATAGTGCCAATACGACCCGAATTCTGATACTGGAGGAGGCGTTTGCCGCTGAGAATGGATACAAAAGCATAGACCAGGCACACGACGGCAATGACAAAGATTAAAACGGAAATAACGGGAATAAGACGGGGAACCATAGGAGTGTCAAACTCAACAACCTCGTACTGGACGAGATAATAGAAAAGAGGGATAACAGCGGTAAGTAGTAAGCCAATGAATAAGGCAAAAACACCAAAGACAATCTCAACAACACCAAGAATCTGAATATAGCCCTTGAAAGACTCCAGGCGAGGAGAACTCGCCACGTAAGAACTGGCCTTACGAACAGCTAATTCGGCTCCACAAGATTGACAGAACAAATCCTCAGAGCCAATAACCGACCCACACTTCGAACAAAACTTCGAAGAAGGACGATAATTCACATTTTTTTCAGTTGATTTCGTAGTAAACATTTTATTCACATTTTTTAGTATATTAACGGTTAATAGTAAGGTAATAATGCTTCAGAGCAGAAGGAGGAAGATGCCTGAGGGAGGAGCGAGATCCAACCGAACAAGACATCTTCCGATTCACTTCTAATCCCAACGCATATTTCGATAATTGTTCTGATGCTGACGAGAACGAACGAAGAAGATAACACCAGGAAGCAGGAAGCAAACAAAGAAAAATACCACCAGGAGGACGCGAAGGAGAGTGGAACTATGGACACTCCAACTACCAACGCGGCTACCAAGGGATCCAAAAACACGACCAAGCTCGCCACCAAGATGACCAAAGCGACTACCCAACTCACCACCGAGACGGCCAAACTCACCACCAAGGCTGCCGAGCTTGCCACCAAGAGACCCAAACAGACCCGCAAAAGAACCAAAGAGAGAAGGAGAAAAGAGCAGAATGGCGAAAAGAAGACCAACACAAATGAAGGTAAGACCTAAAATGGCAGAGGAAGAGCCAGTTCTAGGGGGATGAGACACAACAGGGCGCTTAGGGACAAACTCGACTGGGCAAGAAACACGAGAGGTAAGGCTGGGAGAGGAGGAGGCAAAATCAGGACGAGAACGCAAAACAAAACCACAATGAGCACAATAACGATCATCTTCATCGTAGGATGATCCACAATTGACACAATAACGCATACACAAATCACCTATTATTATTGTCAGATAAAACCTTCTTGGCTTCAAGAAGATAGAGTTGATAGGCTTGTAACCATTGATTCCAAGAGAAATAATACTCCGAAGGAAGATAATGGCCACATTTAGAGCAGAAAAGAGCTCCATCAGAATGGACAGTCCGACATTTCTCACAGGAATTCATAAATCCACCACACTAAACAAGAGAGGTCGTGAAAAAATGAAACTGACGAAGAGCATGCTTGAATGCTACCCATTTGCCATAAAATTCGCAGAAAACTCTTTTCATACGCAATCACTCATAAAGAAAACTAGGCACCAACAGCCATGTAGTAATGACGACGCATGTCGTACATATCGGGGATCTGAGTAATCAATTGGGCACTTTTGAGCTGACGCAGGGCCTGACGCACAGTGCGAGGACTATAATTGGTCTTGGACTCAATATCACCCACATGCATACGCTTACCCGATTGTAAGGTACGATAAACCTTCTGAACAGAAGGAGGCATGACACCGACAATTCTTTTACCTAATAATACAGTGCTAGACATTTTTACTACCTTGGCTAGATATAAATCTAACCAATATATAAAGCTAGCTATGATGGTAATCTAGCTATACTCAAAAGAATAGGAACGACAATAAAAAAGAGAAATACCATCAATAAGGGGAGGAAAGTTGTCTGAAAATCACTCAATGGAAAATAGAAGAATTGTCAAGACCTAAAAAATCGATAAATGTAAAAGAAAAGTGGTGAAGGCTGCAAACATAGATCTAGATCTAACTAATTTTTTTTGTTTCCCCTATGTTTTCTTTTAGTAAAAAAAGGTATTATTCATGAGAAAAAACACTATTTATCTATGTAATAACCTTTTGAATTTTAATGTAGTCCTTCAATGCGTTACTTCTAAAAAACTCGGATTTAAAAGAAATTAATGATGACAATATAATTGCAGATAATTTCTCTAGACTCGCTTATTAAAATTGTATGTAGGAATTCATGTAAAGAATCATCATACTCTGGTGACGGGAGAATCATGACCCAAGAAAGATCAGCATATATGTTGAAAATGAATATTTTGGGTTTACCTGTTGAATTAGGAATCGAATTATTACGGATATTTACCAAACAAGAAAAACAGATTACTTTCCCTCCTGGAGTCAATAGAACAGAAATGTATGTAGGTGGAGTTAGGGTAAGTGAGACTGTAAAAGAAAGAAAGGGATATACAGAAGGGTTTTTCGAACATGTCAAGAAACACCTTTCTGGTCTTACACCTGTCATTTATATAACAACAAAGGAGATTCTAGTAGATAATCAGTCTGTAAAACTAATTTTAGCTTTGGTAAGTCCTTCAAAAATTTATCAAAGGTTAAGACAAAATTTCTATCGTGGGGCTGGGGCTGCTTTGATTTTCTTTGATAAAAAGGATAGTCATTCTTTGTCATTTGCTGAACAGGGGTGCAATGAGTTTCGTACAACGATTAATTATTCAACTCCTGTTGCATTGGTAGGTATTCAATCGAACACCGCAGTGATAAAAACAGAACAAGGTCAAGTGTTAGCATCTAAGTGCAAATCATCCTATTATGAGATTACATGCAGTGATTACAAACAAGTAGAAGATGTTTTCTTAGATTTAACATATAAAGTATTACAAAAAATTCAGCAGCAGGAATTCATGTAACCACGAATTCATGTAAGGAAATGACTCAATGCCCGATGAATATTTACTGAAAATCTGTATTATTGGCACTCCCAACGAGTTAAAAACAAAAATGAATCGGGCATTTTGTGGTTATCAGACTGACGACACGACACAACTGTGTCTCGGAGTAGAGATTTTAATTAAACAAATCCAAGTAACTGGAAATAACATTAAGTTGATCCTGGTGGATACTTCGGGTAAGGACTTTTTTGGGAAAAATCGACCCAGTTATTATCGTGGTGCATCTGCAGCCATCATTACTTTTGCTAAGGAAGATAGAACCTCGTTTAAAGCAGTTAAAGATTGGTATAAAGAATTTAAGAGATATATTCCTGAATCTTCGGTTCCTATTGCGCTCGTGGGGTTTATTACCGAATCGGAAACTGTAACAACCGCCGAGGGCCAGAATTTAGCAGATGAGTTGAGAGTTTTGTATTATGAGTCCAAGCCAACTGACAAAAAAACTGTCGAAACCATTTGTCATGATTTGATTATTGAGGTATTACGATTTAAATCCGAATTTTTATGAGTAAATAAGCGCTTTAGAAATATCTAGGAGGAGTAAGTAATCATATCGAATTTTTCCTTGGAGAATCTCCTCTCATGAGTAAAACGATCCCCTCTTTTCATTTCGATATTCAACAGGGTAAAGTCGAACTACGTTTTCAGCCTCACCGAATGAACTTTATGGAGGAGGTGGGCTGTTTTCAGTTCTCTCCGCGTATTTTAGTTGTGGAAACCAGGCCTAAGTTGTTAAAACTCTCTTTCATGTTTCCTTTTGTATATCAAAAGTACTATAAGCAATGATAATGAGGTTATAAATGAAAAACTTGGAACAGAAATCGATGGAATTGCCTCAGTACTCATTGATGAGGTCATGTTGGTACTGGTAGTTGTAGATGTCATTGATGTATTGGTATTAGGTATCTTAGTTGTCCCATTAGGATTCATACCCCAGATGGGGGAGCAATTGTTGATAACTAGTTCTTGATGACCCCATTCTAAAGAAGTGTGGAGCTTACAACAGTTGGAGCGATTGATTTCATCGATGTACTGCCCACGAGCCGATAATCCTGACTGGGAGTCGATAATATCTAATGCATCAGATGTCAGATCTTTGACACAATGATAGATATCATAATCATAAACTTTGACCTTAATTGTGGGGATCAGATTCGGATTCTTGAATTGACCAGCAGGATCACGCAATGACCCATCATAAAAGGGGTTGAGAATCATTGTAACAACACCTTTGGAGACGTCTGTATTGGCTTTGTCCATCACATATGTTCCAGTACCCATGGGAGCGTATTTAGTATTGGTATCAGCGTCATTTTTCCACTCTACGCTTGGAATTTGCTCCATTTGTGCTTTTGATAAGATTGGTACAGTGAATAGAGATTTCATGTATAGATAAAATTCTGTTAATGTGAATTGAACTGTGTGAGAATCAATTTTCTTGATCTCTTTAATATGAGTCATGTAAAACCTTTGATCTCTTACATCTACATCTGGGTCGATTAGCTTCTCATAGGTGAAGATGACATCGTCTACAGTCAGTTTTGTGCCATCATTGAAGTAAATGCCATCTCTGATCTTGAAGGTCCACATTAAATTGTCAGCACTTATTGTCCAGCTCTCTGCGAGGTTTCCATAGTATTCAGTCAGATTCTGGGGGTATCTGTTGATGAGGCTATCAAAATTATCTCTCATTGCTAAAAAGTCATAACGAGAATGTGTTATGAGTGGATTCATGTTAAAAAAAGTACTTGGAGATTGAACAGTTATCAAACTTTCTGTAGGATGAGTCCAGTTGCGATAATTGGGATAATTAAGACCAGTATAATCCACTCCTTCTAAATTTGAATCTAAGGCCCATAGATTATACCCCTGTAGGATAATAAAATAAGGATTTTTGTCTTGAAACCACTGTTGGAACTCTTTAAGAGCTAAAAGTCGATTCGTAAGTTCTAGCTCGTTTACTGATCTGATAAGAATGTCTTCAACCTCGTCGTTAATGATATATGCGGTATTACATCCAATTGGAGGCATATTTTCTCTCATAAAGAAGTTTGTCAAATCAGGTTCAGGTGGTAAACCCCAACCAATGAAGTATCCATCATATCCCCCGTGAGCATAATCAAGACCAGGTTCATCTAGTTCAAAAATATGTGATATAAATAGATTCCAGGAAATATAATGTAGTGTAACATCTATTCCAATGTCAGAGAATGATTTTGTAATTAATGCTGCCCATTCCATCCTATCAACACGTGTGTTTGGACTCATCAGTTCCATCTCAAAATAATATTCTCTCTCTTTCGCTAAATCTGATGAAGCGTTGTAACGATAGCCAAAAACTTCTTCCATGAGATCTAGAGCTTTATTAGGGTTGTATTCTCGTACTTGAATAGTTGGATCATAACCCAACTGATTTGCACCTATGGGTGTTGCAATCTTAATTGCGTGTCCTTGTATTAGATCTTCAATGATTCGGTCTCGGGGGATTGCATGATCCATTGCAGTCCTGATTTTCTTACGATCCTCTGGAGTCAAATTATCAGAGTACCATAATAGATCTCTGTCTTCATTCTCAGATTTCAAAGTTTTTTGACCAATCATTGCTGAATTAATTCCTGCTAAAGGTCTTGTTATAAGAAATATAATCAATGATAAGTTAACAAAAAAAAATTTCATTTTTCTGGTCTCTTTCATATTCTCACCTTCTACCATCTTCAAGTTAGTTATTTTCTATTGAAATTACGATATATAAATGAAGGTATAGGTGAAACTTTTTTTCTCCCCTTTCTATACTCGAAAAGAAGCCCAATTCCTGTTTATATCTGAAGGTTAGGACTCTACATTATGAATTTCCAAAACCACAGTGAAGAATCAAGCTAGATGAATGAAACAAATATCCGGTTTTAGATTATTCCATTGGAAAAAATAACAAAGCTTAAAATAATGGAAAAACCAAAGTACCTGAGTATGATGGGAGAAAGAAATCATCACCTCTTCTTAGTTATTACTCTATTCATTCTTCTATTTACTCAATGCGATATTGTACCTGGAAATATAGTACCTGTAGATTCAAATTATGAAAGTTTTCCAGTTCCAACTAATTATGAAGCTAATCATCCTACCATTCCAGTGTTTTTTAAACAAGAAAGCATTAATGTAACCTTCGATTCTTCTATGGCATATATAAATGCTTTTTATACGCTTAAAAACAATAAATCAACAGCGATTGATATGGGCATTGCCCTTCCATTTCTCAATGTAAGCGAAACATATATTGAGAGTTTATCGCTACTAGAGCAAGAAATAGATTTTATATGGTTAGATGAAACAGAAATCTCCGTTATACCCATTTTCCGTAATAATGAGTATTATAACGCTATTGCTTTCAATTTATCATTCATGGCCTACGAAGAGAAAACAATTCATGTCCAATACTCTAGAGAGTATAACATTTATAATGAGTGGGATGGATTGAAGAAGGAGACTCATTACGGTTACCGTTACCTAGTAGGAACCGCGAGGGCTTGGAGTTGTCCCCTTGAATCAGCATTTTTTGAATTTTGGGTTCCAAAAAGTCTTTGTGACCACATATTAATGGGATATCGAAACAAGAGTGTGAGAGAAACATCCAACTACCACATTGTATCTGTAAAGTATGAAAACTGGTTGCCATCAAGTAATAGCGAGATGGTAAGTGTGTGGTGGACTCAGACTGTGGAAGACTGGACATGGGTATTTCTCTTTTTATTTGGTTTAATTCCAAGTTTTTCTG
>JAHQWW010000025.1 GCA_029856365.1 Candidatus Hodarchaeota archaeon | reverse complement strand
CAGTAATATTTAATGCGTCAATATCTGCTCGTAGAGCAACTGTTTTCCCTTCTTTGGGTCCTTCAAGAATCGTAAGAACACCAGTTTTAGCTACTCTCTGTGTTTCATATCCTATTTTTTGCAGCTCACCTTCAATTAATGAAGCAGTCTTTTCCTCTTCATAAGAAGTTTCAGGATACATGTGAATATGGCGACGCTTTTCAATTACATATGATTCTAATTTTTTTGCTTCATTAATCAAAGCTTGTTTCAATTCATTATCATTCATCTTTATATTCTTCCCTTGTGGTCCTTTTTAGCCATCAATGATGGTTTGATTACTGTAATCGGTTATGAATAATTGATACTTAAGAAAAATACGTTTTTCATAAAAAATGAAATAATATCGTCCTCTGAAATAGAATGGCTTTAATATTAGGAATATGTCAGTTTTAGATTAAAATAAATATTTTTTTCTTATTTCCAAAAACAAATCCCCCTGTTGGAGAGTCTTCGGATTTATCCTACCAAGTGTTGGAATACGAAGCCTAGTTCCCACAGAAGAATATGGAGGAATATAAACACGGATTGTCTGTTTCCGCCAAACACTTCCTTCTCCTCGACAGACAGGACAGGGGTGTACGGGGATCCATCCAATCCCTAGACAGTGATTACAGGGGATAGGAATGGTCATTGCTCCTAATGAGTGCATTTGTCGTCCATTTTGGCAATGAGAGCACTCTACCTGAACAGTCATTGGTTTACTTCTTTTCCCACTACATTCAGGACATAGTTGAGCTATTTTAACAGTTGTGAGCATCTTTGCACCCAGAATTAAGTCTTTTTGTTGAACAGAAATAGATCGAACTAAATACTGTTGCTGTAACTGGTTTCCTTCAGGAAAGTGATAAAAAAAAGGTTTGCGGAAAATGAGGGGTCCACGTAAGCGCCACCAAAGGAGAGTTTGAATTTTTAGTAGCTTAAGCATTTGATAAGGATCGTTTCGGATATCTCGATATGCTAAAACCCCTCCAACAAAGAAAAGTACTAATGCTACCATCACTATAAAAAATTCTTCATTTATTAAGCCATTAAATAAAAGAAATAAGCCAATAATTATTAAATTGGTTTTTAAAAGAAACCAAATCATCCATTTTCTTGCCTCATCCGAAATCTCATCTGTGTACATACGTAATCAGCTATCAAAAGTAAAAAAGTGAAATGAAAATGGCATTTTAATAAAGGAAATTTGTTATATTTATTTAAACAAATTCTAATCAAGACATTTTAAGCTAGTGTGTTTCTTGAATTATGTATAAGAGGCAAAATTTCGGTTAAAGACTTGGGTTTTGGCAATGTTTAAAAAATATACTTGATGTGAAAAATGTAATGATTATCGAAAAGAGAGGATTTTGTCCATTTCGGGTGGCTAAACCTGGTTTCCAAGTAGGGTGTGTTCTTCAACTAGGAAGAGATAAATTCTGTTACACACGAGATCAAAGACCATTAATATGCTATGAGGCAGAAGAACCACAGAAATATTATTACACATGTCCTTTAGTAAAAAAATTGCGATTATCCAGAGAAATTTACAGAGAAATTGATAAAATTGTTTCTTCAATTCTAATCGTTCAGGACGAACAAGAGACTGTCATTAATTTATGGCCAGTTTTTTGTCGGAATTCCAAGATAACGACTCCAAAAGAGGAATCAATCACAACAAAGGGGAAAGAGATCCAACAAATAAGCCAAAAAGTGAGGGAAGAATTACAAGAAATAGTATTAGATCTCACTTAAACCTATATAGATACTTTTCTCAACAGAAGTACTGGCATTTTCTTTGGTAAGCTTTAAAAAATATGTAACCTCATAACTCTCCGTATTTTGGAGTTATATCTGGTCAAGAATGGTTACTTTTTTAAACTCCTTAAGGAGGAAACTAGAGTAGGGTTGAAATTTCACAAGAAAAACCCTAATATAATATCACAAGCTTGACCCAGATTTCTTGATGTTACACCCTCAGAGGCTTTCGATGCCAGCACTAAACATGGGTTGGTGCCCTTTTCGTATAGAAAGGTATGATTTTCAAGCAGGTTGTGTTCTTCAGCTTGGAAAGGATGCATTATGTTATTCTCAAGATATACGGCCTCTGATAAAACATGGTGACCAATTCTTTTGTCCTTTATTGAGGTTTAAATTATCAAAAAAGACTTACCATGAAATCGAACTCTTACTTGCACCACTCTTGAAAGTCCAAGATGAACATAATACTGGCGTGAACGTGTGGCCCATGTTAGTTGGGTGGGCGAATCCCAAATATGAAGCAATCACCATTCAAGGGAAGGAACTACAAAAACTCAGCACCCAGGTGAGGGAAGAATTGGAAGAAATCATATATAACCTTACTTAGATCTGATTTAACTCGATAAATTTAGAAAATCTTTAACTAAATCCCACATTGTATCCTTTTGATCTAACAATTGGTGGTTTCCATTTAATACGTGGAGTAAGACCTGTCGATTGTGATTAACAAATTGTTTACTCCATGCTATTGGAACAACATTGTCTGAATTGCCATGAAGGATCAGTATGGGAATTGGAATCTCTAATTTATCAAAATCCGGTGGAGGATTTTCTACAAGATCTTCATAAAATGTATAATTCAACGGAATTTCTCGATTGTATCGATAATGAAAGATGTTTATCGACCCTTGCTTTTTCCAGATTGAGGAATTAATGCCATGTTTTTCAGATATGTAAGATGCAGAAAATCGCAGGCCTGGAGCCATTAAAATGAGTTTCTTGATTCTTTCAGGATGTTTAGTTACATACCAAACTGATAATAATGCACCAAAACTTGATCCGAATAAAATAATCTCTTCATTGGCATAATTTAATTCTAAGTATGAATGGAGACTTTTTAACAGGGAAGATGTTTTTAAGTTAATAAAACTCTCCTCATTAGGAATATAATCAAAAATATCAAAGTGTACATCCAATGAAGAAAACTTTTCTTTGAAAAATTGAGCTTTATTCGATTGAGGCCCCGAAGCAAACCCGTATAAATATACAATAGACATATGAATTCCTTTTGAAGGGAGCTTATTGAATTTCTTGCCTTAATAGTTTCTTGTCCACCTTACCGACGGTGGTCAGGGGTAATGCTTCACGAATCTCAATGATTTTTGGAACCTCATAAGGAGAGACTTTTTCTTTTGTCCACTTAATTATTTCCTCTGTTAAGCGATCATTGTCTCCATCAAACTTATAATCTGGAGAGATTGTGATATATGCTTTGATAAGTTCGGAACCTGGGCGGTCTGGATTAGGAACTCCAATAGTAGCGATCATGTTTATAGCTGGATGTTCAGTCAGGGTATCTTCTAATTTGCTAGAAAATACCTTGAAACCCCCAACAATAATCATATCTTTTGTACGATCAACAATTCGCAGGTATCCATCTTCATCCATGATCGCCACATCCCCAGTATGAATGTAACCATTCTCATCAATAGTTTTTTTTGTTTCTTCAGGTTTATTCCAATACTCTTTCATTACTTGGGGACCTTTCACACAAATTTCACCTGCATTTCCAAGTTTAACTTTATCTCCAGTACCAGGATCTACTAATTTAATTTCTGTGTTCATTAAAGGCAAACCAATAGTACCCAACTTCTTTACTCCTCGGTAAGGATTCATAGTTATTAAGGGGGAAGTCTCAGTCATTCCATAAACTTCAAGTAATTTTCCTTGTCCTACAATACTTTCCAATTCCTTTTGGGACTCCACTGGGAATGGAGAGGCCGATGAAATGCAGGTATCTAACTTTGAATGATCTAATTCTTTAAATTTGGGATTTTTAATCAACATCTGAAAAAGGCTCGGTACATTAACTACACATGTAGGTTGATATTTCTCCATTAATTTGCATATATGGTCAGTATCACGAGGATTTGGAACAAGTAATTGAGGCCAACCGAGGATTATACAATTTTCACAGAAAAACAAACCTGCTATATGAAAAAAAGGAAATCCTGAAAGCGCTCTCCCGCTACCCTTCTCCCAGTTCAACCACTTCATTACCATAAAGATGTTTGACATAATATTACGATGCGTGAGCATAGCTCCTTTAGGCGGGCCAGTGGTTCCTCCTGTATAGAGAACATAGGCGACATCATCAGGAGTTAATCTGTTTTCTGGTAAGGATGTCGAGTAACGTTCAGTTTTGATAACGTCCATGAAATTGAAGACCGTTTTTCCACTGAGAGGAACCACTTTACCTTTCGGTATCTTTCCAAGTAGTTTACCTAAGACTTGCTTCACCTTTGGTAAAAATCCCCCAATGCTTGCACAAACGTATAATTGCAGGTTAGGCAGCTGTGGTGCGATATTCATCAATTTTTCTTCAAAAATCACGTCCCAAGTTACTATCCCCTTAGCTTCCGAATCTCTCAATTGATATAATAACTGATCCTCAGAGAGGAGGAAAGAAACACCTGTAACAACACAGCCTGCCTTTAATGCTCCGAGTAATGCAATAATAAATTGGGGAATGTTAGGTAAGTTGATCCCGATCCTATCTCCCGTTTGAAAACCCTCTTCAATTAACATATGAGCAAATTGATTTGAATAACGATCTAATTTACCAAAAGTGATTTCCACTCCGAGATATTCTAGGGCTAAATTATTCGGCAATGTTTCAAAAGTATCTCTAATTGCTTGGGGATAGGTCGTATTCCAAAGTTGTGGATTAAGGTCTTTTACACCTTCATCCCAATGTTTTTTCCAGAAAAATGGTTCTTGACTCATACAAAAATTCTCCATTTTTTTGTACTAATAAGAACTATGTTTATTTCATTATTTATTTTCCTAATCATTGTATTTCCAAATATATTTTAAAGGATAACTTGGTTGTAATAAGCAAAAATTGAGTTAAGCTCTAATTTCACTTGTTGAAATTCATCTTTTGATATTGAAAGAAAAGGGAATTCTCCTATAACTGTTACAAGATTAACCACTAAAATTTTGGGATCTTTATAATTCTGATTTTCTCTAATATCACATAGGATTGAGTAATATAATTCAATTTCCCATATGATTCCCTTTAAGTGATACTTACGTCCAATTCGGAATTTTTTAGGATCAAACTGTATTACTGGTAATTTCGACGCGACAATTCGAGAAATAAGATGATAACTAATAATCAGTCCTAGGAATATGTAAAGGATCCCATATAAAAAGAAATATAACGGAGGAAATTCCAAATCCCTTCTAATATTAGGTACAAATAATATATTAAGAATAGGAGAATCTGGAAACATTAACGAAGAAAAAATAGCCAATAGTCCAAGGATTATTAGTATGCCTGAAATTAATAATCCAAAATGACTCACTTTTTGAAATCTCTTATTTCTGAACAATATTTCAGTTTTTTGATTAATACCACTAAGAAGAAGGTTTGATTCATTTCCAACACTAGTTGCATAATAACGTGGTAAAACAGTCAAATCCTTAATAAAATCTGCTAAAGTATATGAAGAAGAATCAACGATTAAAGGCAAATTGGTAATAAAAGACTTATGCTGCTTTAACCAATCAGAGACTTTAAAATCAGTTTTTTCTAAAAAATGACTTAATTTGAGTTTTTTATAAATATAGGGAAGATCTATTTTAATCTGAATCTCGGGAAACTGTTCTAAAAATCTAATTAGGAAACTTATGGAATATAAGGGGTTTTTTCGTGGAATAGAACATGTTACAAGATCAGGTGAAAAATTTAGAGTATTTTTGTACCAAAATTCAATTCGTTCAGTACCACATAATATTGTTGCATAATCCAACCTCTTAGGTATTTTTATTAATTCTAATCTGCTAAGACATACTGTTACTAAGACTTCATGAAAAAGACATCTCTCCTTTATTAATAGAAAATGTTCTTCAACTTCCCATGTGGTTGAAACACGTGAAGTCAAAAAGAAAATCCCTCCAATTATGAAAAATATGGTAGGTATAAAAAGAAAAAATGAAATGCCAAAAAGGTCAGGCATTTCTATGATTCTTAATAAAATAAATAGTGCAATGAAAGTAGTGAAAACCGGATATAATTTAAGTACAATTTTTTTTGATTTCTGAGTTCCTTTGTTCCACTTCATTTTAGGTTTTTCTATTGCTCGTAAACTTTCAAAGCACCATATAAAAACAAAAATTACAATAATTGAAATATGAAACACCCAAAGAATGCAAAAAAATAAGATTATTTTACGTAAAAATCCATCAAAGAAAATTTCTGGAGTAGAAAATATAGGTATAATTACCCAAAGCAATATAAGAAATACAGTACAAATAACACTAAGTACCAAAAAAAAACAACCAATATACCAACGTTTTTTCGCAATATTTCTTAGATCAATACTATCTTTCATTCAAGATCCTCATCAATCAAACAAAGACTAGTAATATCTACTTACATACAAATATAAAAAAAGCTGCAATACTGATAGAAATTCTTGGATTTTCGATAACCATAATAATTGTAAGATATTTATTAATTATTTTTCGTATATAATTTAGTCTATTAGGAAGAAATTCGAAAAAAACGATAGTCTTAAAGGAAAATAGTGGTAAGGAATAAATTGAAAAATCAAAAATCACAAACAACAACTAACAAGTTAAGTGATGAAATAAAGTCTGTAATATAGATCTCAAAACTCATTATATAGACCCAAAAAGAAGAATTATCAGAGAAATTATTATTTCTTAGTTTATTTTCATGAGTTGAGCCCCAATGACATTGATTAATGATGAAGATTTACTTTACACTGAAGATGAACTCGCATTCCGAGAGGTTACTAGAAGATTTGTAGAAAAACAAATTGTACCTATTGCCAAAAAGGTCGAAACAGATGCTCCATTATCAGAAGATATGTGGCGTGATCTTATGCGAAAGATGGGGCGAGAAGGTTTCACAGGAATAATGATTCCAAAAAAATACGGTGGATTGGAGAAATCTTTAATGTTTCAACTCATCGTAGGGGAAGAAATCTCTGCAGTGAGCCCAGCTCTCACAATGGGGTTTGGTGCAAGCTGTACCCTCTCTACAATTCCGATCTTACGCTTTGGAACAGAAGAACAAAAGCAAAAATATCTGCTAGATTTAGCAAAAGGGGAGAGAATAGGATCCCTTGCTATTACTGAACCTAATGTTGGTAGTGATACTGCAGGTATGGAAACAAAAGCCAGTTGGGACGAAAAGGAACAAGTCTGGATATTGAATGGTGAAAAAAGGTTTATTACAAATGGATCAATTGCGGATCAAATAGTTACTTTTGCCATTACAAATCCTTCTGTGGATAGCAAATCAGGGATGTCTGCATTCATTATTCAAACTGAATGGGAGGGATTCTTGGTGATCAAAGACTACGATCTAATGGGACGTCGTGGGGTTTGCAATACTCATTTCAAAATTAAAGATATGAGGGTTCCTCCTGAAAATTTGCTTGGTAAGCAGAATCAAGGATTTTTAATCTTGATGGATGAATTGGACACTGAGCGGGTTGGTATTGCAGCTGAATCCCTCGGTTGTATGAGAAAACCTTTTGAAATAGCAGTAGAACATTCTATGAGTAGAGTTCAATTTGGACGACCAATCTCGCGTTTTGAAGCGATATCATTCAAAATTGCTGACATGGCAACGCTTATGCGAGCTACAAGATTAATGACTGTTACCGCAGCAAGAATGTTAGAACGAAAACAACCAGCAACAAAAGAAGCTACTATGGCTAAGCTGTTTGCAACAGAAACAGCCGTTAAAATCACAGATATGGCAATACAAATACTTGGAGGAGAAGGATATGTTAAAGATTACTCTGGAATTGAAAAATTTTATCGAGATGCTCGCTTAGGAACCATCGGTGGAGGAACTTCAGAAATCATGCGATACCTTATTCAAAGAGAAGTGTATATTGAACAAAAACGAAGAAAAGCCAGATTAATACCCGAGGTTGAAGTTGATTTTTCAACTATGATGTCCAATATTCCTAAAGGTTTTCGTCCTGAAAGAGCTGAGGGGGTCACTGCTTTAATTCAATTTGAGTTCTCTGATGCTGATACTTGGCTGTTGCATATTCAGAATCAACAATGTCGTGTAGAAGAAGCTACATCAGATCAAGCAATAATGACAGTCAAGACGGACTCTAATACTTGGAAAAATATTATGTTAGGAAAACAAGAAGCAATACAATCTATGATGGCTGGTAAAGTCAATATCACCACTGATGATATGGATCTCCTCATGAAATTCGCACGAATGTTTAAGTTTTCACCCGAAACATTTTCTAGATAGTGTATTGAGATTTTCTTTTATGATTCAATGTTGGATAGATGATTCATGAGAATTTTTGGCAATTTACTTAAAGGTGAAATCGTTACAGAAGGGCTTCCGATAGGAACCTTTCCTAATATGGAGAAAGTAATTCAAGATCCCCGCATACTCTTTGCTTCCGTGTTAAAATCCCAAGGGTCACTCAATCGGTTAATATCACGACGGTTCACGGGAATCCTTCCAGAGAAAAGTCCTGAGATCCGATTACTCAAAGATCATATTAAAGTACATGGTTGGCCTGAAGCCAGTCCTTCAGAAATAGCAGACATTGAATTCGCTGAATTTGCAATAGGTAATGTTAAAGAAACCGCAATTGCAGCAGAGGAAGCCTCTCGAATAAAAGGTTTGATGCACAGAGATTTAGCTAAATCTGGAGCTGGGTTAACATTAGAAGAACGTGGTGAGAGTATTTCGGTTATGGCGAAGCATATGTGGAAGAATTACGACGATTTTAAATCTATCGCAATTGCAGAAGGGACTCCCCTTCCTCTCTTTGAATATCAAAGCACTGTTTTCAAAGCATTGAAAAGCAAAGCCGAGGTTGAATTCTGTACATCACGAATTAGTCCTGAAGAGATTCCATGTGCTGTTGAAGGAGAAAAGACTATTCTTCATCGATATCCTTTTGGTACAGTCGGGATATTTCCACCATATAATGCAGCTATTGGACTTGGCCTTCTTGCTATCTATTCTTCATATTTTGCAGGAAATGCCACTGTGATTCGTTCGCCAACTCGGGTACCTTTAACAAATATGGCGGTAGCTTATGTGTTAAAGGACACTATGGAGGAAATGGAATTCCCCTTGAGCGCATTCCAAGCCATAATTGGACCTGGGAAGCCTATCGCCAATTATATGGTGAATGAGTCCCCTCTCGATGCCATGGTGTACTACGGTGACTCAGATGTCGGATTAAAATTGATGAGTAAAGCTGTCAGGCGGGGGATGCATTTTGTTCCAGAACTAGCGGGAAGCGGAGCTAGTTTGGTATGGAAAGATGTTGATCTAGATGAAGTTGCTGATCATATAATTCATGCCCGCTTTTTCGGATCAGGTCAAACGTGTTTAGCTGTTAAACGCCTCTTTCTTCATGAAGCCATTTTTGAAGACTTTATTACAATTCTATGTGAAAAAGCTGACAAACTCCGTGTTGGCTTACCTTCAGACACCAAAACTGATCTCCCAATCATTGGAACCAGAGCATTGTATCAGATCATCGATATGATTAATGAGGCTCTTCAAAAAAGTGCCAATATTGAAACTGGAGGGTATCGAATGAATTTTGCAGGAGAGCGTGATGAAGCCGGGTTATTCTATAAACCAACCATCTTAACAAATGTAGACTTATCCTGCAAGATGTGGTATCAGGAAACTTTTGGCCCTGTCCTACCTGTCATGAAGATTCACAATTTTGAAGAAGCCATTAATCAGGCCAACAATACAACTTACGGTCTAAGAACCTCTGTCTATACAGACGATCCTGAAATATGGGGGCGTTTCTTTGACGAAATACAAGCTCCAGGGGTTTGTATTAATACAGATCACCTTCACATGACTGATTATACTCCCCATTTGGGTGGATTGAAAGCATCCGGTGTATTTGGCGGTAAATACTTCTACAAAATTCTTACTTACATGAAATATCGTCATTTTCGTGCATAATTGGGAAGCTAAATTAGATGTCACAAAAAGATTTTGATATTGTTTCATTGGATCTATTTAACACTCTCGTTTATGTTGATCGTAGTTCCTTTAATGTATGGTCTCATATGGAAAAAGCTCTACTTGAATTCCCAGAACTTCAACAAAAAATACCTAAAATTACATTGGATAATATAATTACCGATTATTATAGCTCAATTCGACAAAAAGTTCAAGATAAGGAGACTGAAACAGAGTTTCGTAACGATGATATCCTATTTGATGTATTAAGCCAATACACGGACTTATCTTCAGATTTATTATCATTGGCGACAAAGATCATTAAATTTTATTTTAAATCAGCCTTGCCCTTAATTCATCCATTTCCAGGACTGTTTAAAACTCTAGATTATTTGAAAGAAAATGAATATACATTAGTATTAGCATCCAACCATTCTTGGGCGCAGAATGGCTGGGATGTCCTTCGAAAATTTGATATTGTTAGCTATTTTGATCAGATTATATTCTCAGGAGATTTAGGTTGGAGAAAGCCCAGTCCCAAGGTATTCGCTGCTGCGATATCAGGTTTATCTTATCGTAGTAAGGAGCACATTATCCACGTAGGTGATGAAATTAATGCGGATATCAAGGGAGCGTTACAATTTGGGATTAAAGCCCTTTGGATTTGCTCTCCTAGTGATGAATCGAAAAGGGAAATGATTGAAAAGTTTAATTTCCACAAAATTATTTCTAATATTACAGAACTGACTCAGGTTTTATAGATAAACATTGTTATCAAAATAAATGTAATCCCCCTAGAAAAATAGTTGAAATATCTTTAAATTAAAGTGAAAGTTTATAAGTAAACTCAGGAGAGATTTCTCTAGCTTGGGGTTTTGAGTTTGAAGCAATTTGTAATTCACCTAGAGAATAGTCATGTTCTTGCACAGATTGGAAAAGCTTTTGGTAAGTGGGGGATAGATATTGTATCAATGGCAGGGACAACTGCGTTTGGAGTTTGTACAGCAGTTTTATTCACTGACAATGAAGAAAACACGATAAAAGTATTGAGGGAACTTAAAATTCCTTTCTCTACGCAGGATATCTTCGTTGTATCTATCCCAGATGAACCAGGATCTTTTGGACACTTTACTCAGCTGTTTGAAGATCAGAATATCCGTGTTCTCTCTTTTTATGTTCTACGATTTGCAGGAAAAGTAGCCGATGTTGCGTTTGCAGTAGATGAAGCTGATTTTGAGAAAGCACAATCATTCTTAGATGCATCTGGGTTTTTAAAACCAACAAAAAACCACAAAAAAAAGAAATAGCGGTTTCCACTTTCATATTGAATCTGGTAGGGAGAAGTATAACATTTTTTTGTTATCTCACTATTTTTTAACCGTCTAGGAAAGTTTTGTTGAAAAAGGAGAAAATGAAAAAAATTGTAGAGACGAGACTGATAGTCTGTGGAATATACAGAAATTAAGATATAAATGGTATATAAATAAACAATAATGTATTTTTTCCATAAAATACAAGAACTGAGAAAAATTTCTATCAACTTGCCTTATTTCAAGAAATATGCGGTTCTAGTCGGTGATATCTTGGGTGTACTGAACGAAATCGTCGAGGTTTATCAAGAAGCGTTTGCGGTACCTTTCAATGTCTTTTTACTACTATTAATGATTGTAATGTTTATATTTTGGTTAAGTGCGAACAAATGGCAAACTCCTGATCGAGTTCGTAAGCGTGCTATTTTTATGAACCCCAAACCAACACAATTTCTACAAAAACACTTTAGATCTAATGAGACATTAGCAAAGATCATAGATTTTTTTACTATCCAAGTGTGGTTTTGGGTGTTCGCAGTAACGGTGGTAATCGAGATCTTTATCTGTGGACTGCAAGGAAAAGAAGCTTGGCGTTATGGTATAATGGTCTTAACCGCTTGGGGAACATCAATGACAATTCAGTTCTTATTCCCTGTGGTGGTTCCTATCCGATGGAATGAATTCGACCGTGAATTACCTGTCGTTCCAATTCGTCTTCTGAAGTTTAAACAAAGTGATAATGTAAATGGTTTATTATATAATGGCTTACCAAGTAATCACTTCGGAATGATGTTAGCTGGTGCCCTTCTATGTTTATTTTTCTCCTTAAACGACTCTTGGTTCGGTTGGTATGTAGGTATTCTCTTCTTTTTAACCCTAGCAGCTATTTTCTCTTTTTCCGTAATTTATTTGGGGGAACATTATATCTGGGACTTAGTAGCTTCCATTTTTGTTTATGTTCCCATAATTTCTATTATTAAAGTGTGTCTCGACGTCCTTGTACCAATGACATAATAAGCTAGATAATTAGTCAGAATGTTGTGTAAATTGTGAGCCCTGAAGAGCGAAATTTGACATTCCTAGATGATCCTGATATGTTACGTTTAATTTTTTACCCCCGAAGGCATCAGGGAGCAATCAGAGAGACCAAGGATACTTACTCCCTTTCAATCCCTGTAAATAAGGACATTAATATTGTGGGGCGTTTTTATCGCACAAATGACTATAAACTCGCTCCAACGCTTTTATTCTTCCACGGAAACGGTGAGATTGCAACTGATTATGATTTTATAGGTCCAACTTACCAACATATGGGAGTAAACTTCTTTGTTGCTGATTATAGAGGCTATGGTCAGAGTGATGGGCATCCATCTTTTTCTAGTATGATTGAAGACGCTCATACAATTTATCAAGGTTTTAGAGCATATCTCTCTGAAAATAACTTTTTAGGTTCGGTTTCAGTGATGGGGAGATCTCTAGGAAGTGCTTCCGCTATTGAAATTGCGGCCAACTACCAAAGTCAATTAGCCTGTTTAATCATTGAAAGTGGTTTTGCTCACACATATAATCTCCTAAAACGTTTAGGTATCCCTTCTTCATTATTGCCTCCCGAAAGGGAAGAAGAAGCATCCCCCCTCACTGCTATAAAAACAGTGAAGATTCCAACGCTATTTATTCATGGAGAAAACGATATAATCATCCCCTTGAAAGAAGGGGCAGCTCTTCATAAAAACATTGCGAGTGAAAACAAAGAAATATTGATTATTCCTGGAGCGGGCCACAATGATTTGTTACTGTATGGTCCAGAGGAATATATGGCCGCAATTAAGAAAATAATCACTACTAATTATTGAATTCCTATCATGTTGTTTTTCAATCTATTTAATCCATAATTTTTTTTAAGATTGATGTTAATTCTTTTGGAACTAGAATCTTCTCAGATATAACATCCTGAATTGATACCCACTTAACCTCTAACGCGTCATCTTTAGCTTTAATTGTACCTTCAAGATAATTAGCTGTGAACATAAAAACTACAAAATGATAAATAACTTTACCTTCAGCATTACGAGAAATACCATCAATAAAATCAACAAATTGCAAATTATTAACAAGAATATCTGTTTCCTCTTTAATCTCTCGTATTAATCCTTCTTCAACTGTTTCTCCCACATCAATAGCTCCACCTGGAGGAAACCAGTAGTTCTGCTTTGGGGGTGCAGCTCGTTTAGTTAAAAGGAATCTCTTTTTAGGATCAAAAATGATGGCATGGGCGCTAACCCAAGGCCTTTTCGGGAATCTTCTATTGTTCATTAGAAATCTCCATTATTTTTTGCTTAGAAAACGAATCGTAAACTAGTGATTGGATTACTATTCTAAAAATAAAAAAATAAGAGAATGATGTTAAAACCGTTATTTTTGTCTTTAGTCTTCCATTTTGAAACTAAGGCGTACTCTGGCCCGATATGCTACTATCTTACCCTCTTCAACTCTGCAATCTAGTTCATCGACTGTTACAATGCGTAGATCCCTAAGAGTTTTCGAAGCTTTTTCAATAGCGGTTTTAACTGCTTCTTCCCAGCTATTTGGGCTACTACCAACTAATTGGATGACTTTATATGTTGTTTCACTCATAATAAACACTCCTTGAAGGTTAATTATAACAAATAACCGCGCTAATAAAGCAGTCCAAAATGACTATAAAAAATTTACATTGGATAAACAAATTATTGGATAGAATTACACTTTTTTGTTATTAATTACATATTAAGAAGTAAAATACCTATTTGTTTGATTGAGTAGAACTCTGAACTGTTTGATTCAATTATGATCATCTTTGAATTTTGAGCTATTGTAACTACTACTGGTATATTATTAATATGTCCTAGTCTTTAAAGTTGAACCTTCCTATGTAAATTCAGTATCAGAGAGCTGTTCAGCTAATCGTATAATCGGTACGAAAGTATCTGCCCTTAAAGATGCTCCACCAACTAGACCTCCATCAATATCATCAATAGCTAAAAGTTTGGCAGCATTTGATTCTTTCATGGATCCACCATATATAATTAATGTATTCTCAGCTGCAGCATTACTATAGTGTTTCCTGATCCAATCACGGACGATTTCATGAGCTTCACTTGCTTGTTGTGGAGTTGCTGGTTTAATTTCTACATCTGGATTCAGAAATTTGTTATTAATTGCCCAAACTGGCTCATAAGCAATGATTACCTCTTGAAGTTGCTTCTCAGATACATTTTTGAGACTCTCAGCTAATTGATTTTGATTAATTTCCATTACACGATCTTCAGCGCGTTCTTTTGCCGTCTCACCAATACATAGGACTGGCCTAAGACCCTTTTCAATTGTTTTTAAGACTTTAAGGTTTATAATTTCGTTAGTTTCCCCAAATATCCGTCGGCGTTCACTATGACCGAGAATGACATATTCACACCCAGCATCAATTAGAGACAGAATTGATGTTTCTCCTGTAAAAGCTCCCTTTTCATGAAAATGGACATTTTGACCTGCGAGTTTTACCTTTGTTTTAGCAAGCACCTGTCCAATAGTGTGTAATGCATTGAACGAAGGCGCAATAAATGTTTCCACTGAGGAAATACTTCCTATAGCATTTGCTATGTTTTTCGCAATTCGTTCCGCATCTTTTACATGTGGAATTGACATTTTCCAGTTTCCCCCAATTACAAATCGTCGCATGACTCATCCCTTGAGACACATTAAATCAGAGTGAAATATTCCTCTTAATTATGTTATTTTCCTAAGATCATTATTGCTTTAAATTATTGTTCAGATGATTTGGTAAAGATGAAGGAACCATAAAAATGGTTAAAATCTTCCTGAGAAGCTTCTTCTTGGCCTTTAGTAAGCTAAAGGGAGTTTTAGCGCTTTTAATAGTCACGATTATTTGTGGCACAGTGATATTCCAAGTTTTTTATAGTTCATCTTTCGATTCAGAATTCACAGGGGATGTTATTGATTCCATTCTTGCCACTACTGCACTCTTATTGTCTATGGAAGTTTTTAACTTTCCTCATAAAGGTGAATTAATACTAAAACTGATTTATGTGGTATATCCTTTTTTAGGTCTGATAATCATAGGAATTGGAGTTATAGAGGTTGGTTTGGTTGTATTTACTTCTCGATACCGATTAAATGCTTGGAATGAATGGATGGCAAAAACAATGAAGGAACATACTATAGTAGTGGGATTAGGGAACGTTGGGACTCGTATCCTGAGTGAATTAATTGAAGATGGAATTCCTGCAGCAGTCATTACTCAAGAGATTGAAAAAAGAACTGAATTTATCGAACAGATGCTGGAAAATCCAAATGTTGCGGTAATATTTGGAAATGCAACTGAAAATCATGTTTTGCACCAAGCCAACGTTCGTAATGCTCGCGCATTATTAGCTGTCACCAATGATGACATGGTAAATTTTAAAATTGCTACTAAAGCAAAGGAGTTGAACCCACAATTACGAACTGTTATCCGTGCTTTTGACCAAGACTTTGCAACAAAAGTCACTGGTTTATTTGATATAGATGCAGCAATCAGTACTTCTGCGATTGCCGCTCCAGCCTTTATCGCTACAAGTTTTGAAGATGGGATCATTCAAACTCTGAAATCTAAAAAGGGTGAAATAGAATATCATCTAATGGAAATAGTCTTAAATTCCCATTTTGATCCCGTAAAAGTAAGTACTCTTGAGGAGTTATACAATGTCTCAATATTAGCTATCGATAAGACTGCTCATCCTGATTGTGAAGATAAAGTTGAACCTGGATCTAAACTATTATTATTCGGTGAAATCCAAGCTCTTCGAATAATTAAAAGCAGGTTCTGTTCTTGAATCAATATTGGGGTATTTTTTATGGAAATTGAATTTAATGGTATTAATGAGAACACATTGCAAGAGATTTGTATCAATCAAGGAGTAAAAGCTGAAATTTTTCCATTAGCTAGTCGTGACACGATCTGTTCTCGTGAGAAAGGACGGGCATTTGGAGAGGGTGATACTTATTATTTGGTAGAAGAATCCTGTTGGCATGGATACTATTGGTGTGGTGGTTACCAATGTGGTCGGTCATCAAGGTATCCTTCTGATCGTAAACGCACATCAATGCAAGTAAGATCACGTAAAGAAACCTCTAAAACTAGTGATTGTTCATACTTAGACTGTTCTGAAAGTGGTGATTGTGATGCGAGTAGTGATTCCTTAGGAGCAATAATTATATTTTTTTTAATCATTGCTATAGTTTTATTGTTGATTTATTTGGCACCAATCATAGGACCAATGATAGCTTTAGGAATAGAACTAGGATTAGCAATTCTACTTGGATTATTTGATCTCATCACATTTGGTATATTTCGGAGGAAATTCAAGAGATTGATAGTTTACTTTCCTACTACACCTTCTAATACGCAACTCGATCGAATTATTGGTGATGTTGCATCCTTTGGAGGTCTTCCTCGACGTTATCAATCGGAATATGGTACTAACGGTTTTTGGGTGTTAAGAACTGGAGCGTACTTATTCCTACCTAGTTTTGTAGCAATATTACTTGTGCTTTGGCTGCAACCAACGAATAATATTCTATTTCGAGTGCCAATCATTGCTTTTATTTTCTCTATTGTTTTCATCTGGCTTGGTAATATGATGATCAATCGAAAAGCTGAACAGGTTGCGCAAACTAGCTAATTCACCTTCCTTTTTTTCTATTTCAATCCTCTCAATTAGTAACACTCAGATTATACTAATATCTCTCCTTTAAAAGAACTTCATAAGCATTGAAAAGGTTAATCATCTGGGTCTCATAAAGTTTTCCATGAGCTGTTGGCATCTCATAAATACGGTTAGGAATTTTTTTGATTAAGGTATCATAACTGAATCCAAATCGTTTTTTCGTTTTAATCCTTAATTTTTGAATTTCTAATCCTAATTCTAAGAGTTCTTCCTCTGTTTTATCAGTTCCAAGATTTTGTAAACATTCCTTTACTAGTTGGGGAGTATAGATATTCCTTGCAAACAAACAAATTATTAACGAATTTAGTATATTTCTCCATTCCTCCTCTTTAGCTAGCTTTAGAACCGCTTGTGTTGGAGAAATCTTCTTCCCAAGAGCATGCTGATCTAATGAATATCCTGCATTATCTAAATGCGAATGTCTTGCTCCAATAGCGTGGCCAATCATGCTGTACGGACCAGTTGAATACCCTGCGGGTGGATTATTATTAAAACGAACTGCAAATTCACTTCCACCATACTTTTCTACTAACTGATCTAACCCCTCTCCAGCATACCAATAAAGATCTTTATCTTCAGAATTTCGATATGTAATTCTTTTAATAATTTCTATAAAGTCATTCACATGTCCAAATCTAATGGGCAAGCCCTTAGTTTCTATCTCAGTTAGTAATCCTTTCTCAAATGCCTCTGCTAGCCATCCCAGAATCACTCCAGTCGTAATGGCATCCATTCCCAATCGTTCAGTCTGTTCTATTAATTTTAATAGTTCTGTTCCATCGCTAATCTGAAGATTAGATCCAAGAGCATACATGGGTTCGTAATCATAAGGAACAGCAAGTGAATGTAAATCAGCTGGGGAATCTACACCGTAACGCTCTCTGAGAATTGCTACATGAATACACCCTACTGGGCATGTATTACAGGATACTCGTCTGCCAAGGTATGTTTCCACAAATTTTTCACCTGAAATACCCACTACTCCTTCAAATCGTCCAAACATGAAGTTCTTTGTCGGTAAAGAATTGAGTTCATTTAATGGTAGAACACTTTGAGGAGTACCTAAAACGTGATATTTTCTCATACTATCTGTCTTAACACATTGATTCCAGACATTCTTGTAGGTTTTTTGATAACTTCGACGATCAATATTTGAGAGAGGAATGTCTTTAGTTCCGCTAATGATGATAGCTTTTAGTCGCTTGGCACCAAACACGGCTCCAATTCCAAGCCTACCAAAGTGACGAAAGCTATCAACAATTACATTCCCATATTTAACAAGGTTTTCACTTGCTTGACCTATTCGAATCGATGATCGTCTTCCTGGACCTACTGGCACCAGTTCACGCAAAACTCTCCCAAGAGTTGAAGTATACATGTATGCAAGAGGCCCAGCACGTTTAATTTCGACTTCTTCATCAATGATAGTAATAAAACATGATTTTTCCGCTTGGCCTTTAATAATAATGGCTCCTAACCCTGCAAAGCGCATTGCTAGTGATAAACGGCCACCTGCGTATGATTCACCTAGATCACCTGTGAGGGGGCTTTTGAAAACAGCAACCGTTTTAGAAGCTATCGGATAGAATGTAGATAAAGGGCCGATAGCGAATATAATTGCATTATCTTTCCCTAAAGGATCTACATTTGAAGGTATATGTTTTTCTAGTAAATTAACTGCAAGTCCTATACCTCCCATCCATTTGGAGAATGATTCTGGTTTTGCATAGCGCTTTATTTTCTGTGTTGTAAGATCAATTTCTAGGATATCCTGTGGAATTTTATCCATTTATTTTCCCTCTTAGAATCCAGGTTTCGGTTCCTCCATTATTAAAACACCTGTAGGACAGAATTTTGTACAAATGCTACATTGTCGACATACAATAGCATTGTGAAGATCCAGATCAATATGGATCGCTCCTGGTATCGGACAGGCTTTCACGCATTCGTGATTACACTTTCTCGAATCACAAATCTCTCGATCGACAAGAACTCCTCCTCCTCTTTCTCTAGGTCGAATTGCTCCTTCTATGGGGCAAACAGGAACGCAAGGTGGGTCAAGACAGCCTCTACAGACAACTACTGCAAATGATCCTTCATACCCCCCTACAGTTCTTACAGTTATTGAAGTACGATCTACGCTCAATACTTTTTCATTGACCCTAGCACAAGCTAAGACACATTGGTAACATCCAACACATCGTTCAAGGTATGCTACACGTAAACGTTTGGCCATTACCTATTCATCCCCAAATTTTCTGTTCTATTTCTACTAAATGTTTTTTAATCATTTGCTCTTCCCAATAACGTAGTAAAGGTTCAGTATAAGGGAATTCTCCATAGATTGGTTTTTTTTCGACGAGCTGGTCAATTGATAAGCCTCTCCCTTGGTATAAAGCACGAATTCTGTCAGTTCTTTCCTCGATCTTCTGGTAAAAGCTTTCTATTTGTTTATAGATGTTTTTTATTATAATACCTTTGTGTGACGATACAAGTATTTTTATCTTCAATTCTTTAAGCTTGTTGATTGATTCTTTGAATTGAGGGATACTTGACTCACGATGACCATACCAAGGGCCGAAAGAAGTCAAATCAATATCAAATGCAAAAAGAATTAGTTCATTTGGTTCATAGAAACAATAATGGTCAATAGTATGCCCAGGAGTGTGAACGGGGATGAGTTTAACATCTCCAAAATCGAATTCAGATTTAGTGTTAAAGCTATGAGTTGGTCTACAATCCTTCATTCCCATTATTTTTGGGACATTATCCCTCCAGTACTTAGCAATTTCTCCAGGTTCAGTAAAACGGTTGGATAATGCTAGAATATTTCCACTTGTTTTAAATCCTTGAGTAGGAACCTCAATAGACTCAATATTGTCTTTAAATACCCAATTACCCGCGGAATGATCAGGGTGAGTGTGAGAATTGATAATACGATAGATATAATACCTTTTTTTAAGCTTTTGAAGCGTATTTATACCACAGCCAGTGTCGATAAGCACAGCTTCATTAGAATTAGTAATAATTAGAGCGGAATGTGAAAAAGGAAATCTCCCTTGATTATATCCTTCTATAAGAAATAGATTGTTTGAAATTCTCTGTAAATACTCTGCCATTATTTAACTCTTAACAGCTTTTTAATTATGAATCTTTTCTTCTCTTTCGAGTGGTTGACAATGCAATACAAAGAGGTAGAAAACTTAAGATTGAAACAATTTCAAGGCCTGAGGTGCTTTCAAATGAAGGATTATAGGGATGTGCTAGTTTATAGAGGTCATAGTCAAACATTTCGATGTACTCATCGATTAAATCTCCAAATTTAGCTTTAAGAGAATCTTCGACCTCCACTCCCAGTAATGGAGTTAGTACAGCAATCTTTGCATCAGTGTCAAGAGCTAACGCTTCAACATCTTCCTTATCTAATTGAGGTTGATTGATGATAAATTTACACTCTTCTTGTAACATTTTATCTGTCAAATCAGCAATGTGAGCTGCTGAAGGTTCAGCACCTTCAACCTCTTCAATCGCACCAATTCGTTCTAAACCGAGTAGATTAAAGAAATAAACGAACGCAGGGTGATGAACTACCACTTTGGTATTGTTAAAAGTTTCTTTAGCTTGATCAATTCTCTTGAGTAAATCATCGAGATCTTTTTGATATGAAAGAAAGTTGTTGTAAAGAGTTGCATTATTTTCTGGTAGAAGTTGTGCAAATGTCTGATAGATTTTAAATGTCATATTTTTAGCGTTTATTGGACTCATCCAAACATGTGGGTTCTTTTTACCAATAACAGGGTCATTTTCCATATATTCTTCGATAGAGACATTAATTAATGTCAGAATTCTTTTTGGGGAACTTGATTGAATAACAGAATCTACCCATGGTTCTAAACCTTTAAGACCAAATCTGATAAAAAGATCAGCACTAGCAACAGTAGCCACCTCTGAAGGTAAGGGATCATATGTGTGGGGATTCTCGAGACCACTGACAATATTGGTAACGGTAAATACATCCCCAGCTACATTTTGAGCCCAATCGCCAATCATTGATAATGATACAACAACTTTTAAATCAGAATCTCGGAGAATATTAGGATTAGCTGCTTTTGTTACTAGTAATCCATTAATAAGTAGGATTAAGCAAGTTATAACTGTTAAAACCATTTGGTTCTTTTTAATTAGCATTTAAACCACTAATTATAATATAATTTGTAACAAAATAATATAAAATCAATTGATTCATCAAATTAAAGTATCTTTAAAAAATATTATGTAATAAAAATTTTTATCAATTATTTTTAAAATAATTCAAATGACTTTCAATTCAAGTGTGTGGAAAAGATTAATACAAAAATACGTCATTCTTGTTGATGAAATATGGTTGGCCTCTCTAATTCAGAAAAACTCATTCTGTTATTTCTTTATAATTGGGAAAGACCCATTCGTGCTGGGGATCTGTTTCAAACACTACGTAAGGAATACAACTTCGATCGTAGCCGTCAAACTCTTCATTCTTTAGTCAAAAAATTACGAAAAAATGAGCTAATCTCATGGGAACCGCATAGATTAGTTAGATTAACTGAGATAGGAAAAGAACATGCTTTACACATAACTTGGCATATGCATCTACTTGAAAATTATTTCCAAGAAACATTAGATCTTAAAGCAGTGGTTAGAAGAAAAGAGGCATTAAGATTAACACCAATTGTCTCTTGTGAATTTATTGACGCTATTACTAAATTTCATCAAGATGACTGTGAGCTGAAAGAAGCCATTAAAGCTGGAAACCTATGTACGGAGGAAAGTAAAGCTCTAGAAGAAGGAGGATATTCGGAATGAACCCTTTTTTCATGGAAATCACATTCAATCCTAATGCATTTTGGAAATATCTCCAATATCCATTTATGCAAAAAGCTCTCATAGCTGCTATTTTAATTGGTATTATATGTGCATTGATCGGAACTTTTGTACTTTTAAGAGGAATGGTTTTTCTTGGAGAAGCAATTGCCCATTCTGCTTTTGCTGGGGCAGCCCTAGCAATTTTATTGGGATTAGATCCCTTATTAGTCATTATGCTTTTCTCAGTAATATCCTCGATTAGTATTGGTTATGTAAATGAAAAGAAAATGATGAAAGATGAAATCATAATTGGAGTTATATTTTCTTTTTTTATGGCATTAGCTATTCTTTTCATAAGTCTCATGCCAGTCTACAGCACCGATGTTCCCTCAATACTCTTCGGTAACATTCTGATAATTAGTCCGAATACATTCAACCTTCTTATCTTTTTTAGCTTTTTAATCATCATTGTGATCTTTGTGATTAAAAAAGAACTATATTTCATGACTTTTGATGAAGAATCTGCGAAGGTTTCTGGTATCCCTGTTCGATTATTGACATATATTTTCTTGGTTTTAGTGTCAATGACAATTTCAGTCTCATTAAAAGCAATTGGTGCAATATTGGTCTTTGCAATGATCGTGACTCCTGCAGCTGCTGCTTACCAACTTACTTTCAGGTTTAATCGATTATTATTATTGGCTGGATTTTTTGGAGTTTTCTCGACTGTTGGAGGATTATATCTTTCAGTAGCATTTGATCTTCCCTCTGGATCAACAATAGTCACTTTAATAACATTTATATTCCTTATTTCATTTATTATCTCTCCCAAACGGCGTTTAGCTCACCTTGCTCATTTACCAACAGAATGCCCATATTGTGGAGAAGTAATTGATGAGGGGTCTTGTGAAGATCCAGATTGTCCACAGTCAGATACACCTCATTCACATGTTGCCCATGATGACCACCGAAGAGGAGACGTGGTGATAGACAAAAGAAAGCTCCCTGGAAAGACTCCGAGTACTCATGAACATAAAGGACCTTAGAAGAGATCTAATATGACTACCAAAACTGAAGTTGATACCTTTAGTACAAGGAGGAGTTTGACTCCTTTAATATGCATCAATAACGCTGTTGTTGCTTATCAAAACGCTGTTGCACTGGCTAATATCAATCTCGATGTTTATGAAGGAGAAATTCTTGGCATTTGTGGGCCAAATGGATCTGGGAAGTCAACTCTCCTAAAAGCAATTTTAGGCCTTGTTCCACTAAGTCATGGTACAATTCGATTTTATGACAAAGATCAGCAGGAGTTAACTTGTGTTGAATATCGACAAGATAATAACCTGGGTTATGTCCCCCAGGTTCATAACATTGACCGTAATTTTCCTGCTCTTGTTGAAGATGTCGTGGCAATGGGACGTTATGCTCAAATTGGATTTTTAAAGCGTGTAAAGAAGAGTGATCCATATATTGAGAATGCTCTTCGTTTAGTCGGCATGTGGAAATTTCGGAAACGTCCTATCGGGCATCTAAGTGGAGGCCAACAACAAAAAGTAATGATTGCAAGATCATTGGCTAATGATCCCAAAATTATGTTATTAGATGAACCCACTGCTGCTTTGGATTTCCGAATAGAACGAGCTATCATGGATTTGATTCATCAGCTTCATCAGAACCAAAATCTGACTATTATTTTAGTTACTCATAGAATGAGTTTTCTAAGAGAATATACTACAAGAGTCGTTTGTCTAGATAAAAGTATCATTTGGAAAGGAGAACCATCAGACCCTAAACTTCAAACCATTATTAATCAGCTTTTCTTTCAATGACTAATCCTTTTAATGTCTAGTATAACTGATTTAAAATGAAATTAAATGTTTTTTTAATCTTTCAAAAGATTTTTTTCCTGCAATAAATCAATTTGAAAATGGCTTCTATTAGAAATTAGATGTCAAAAGCTGATTCATATGGTAATAAATGCAGCTAGAAGAAAAGTTCCAAGAAATATTTTTGGAAGAACATATAATCCGTACGCAGGAGCATATTCAACGGTTCCCAAAGGATCTAAAGTTGGTCGTAAGTACTCTCCACAAATTACTACGATTAAAACAAAACGAATATTCGACGATTTGGAAAAGGTAATCTTAAAGGTGAATCTCAATGATGGAATGACCATTGGTTTTATTCACAATCTCAGATACGGCGACTTTGTTATCTGTGAGGTTATGGACACAATAGCTGCAATGGGTTACAAGAATTTAACCATTGCATCAACTGCTTTATTTCCTAATCACGAACCTCTTATTGAACATATTCATTCAGGGGTTATTGGTTGTATTTCTGGGTCTATGAATGGACCCATTGGAAAAGCTGTTTCCACAGGAGAAATAAACATTCCAAGCAGTTTACGTTCGCATGGTGGTCGAGCACGCGCAGTCGAATGCGGGGAACTTCATCTTGACGTTTCTTTCATAGCTGCTCCCGCTGTGGATGAAATGGGTAACATGAATGGTTGTCAAGGTCCTTCAGCTTATGGTGCTTGTGGGTTTGCAAATGAGACTGACTCTGTTTTCGCTGATAAAGTTGTTCTAGTTACCGATAATCTCTTGACTGATGAACCTGTTTATCCTGTAAGCATAAGAGGTGATAAAGTTGATTATATAGTAACAGTAGATCGTATTGGAGACCCTAATAAGATTGTTGCAGGCTCCCTTGGAAGAAGTGTTACTAATCGTCATTTAGAAATTGCAGAACAAGTTGTTAAACTAGCTGAAGCAGCTGGTTATTTAAAAGAAGGAATGTCATTCCAAGCAGGAGCAGGTGGAGTTTCTCTTGGAACAATTCAATTCTTACATGAAATAATGATCGAAAGAGGGATTCAAGGATCATTTATCCATGGGGGAACTACAGGGGCTGCAGTTGAGTTGCTAGAAGAAGGTTTGGTAAGAAAAATATTTGATGGACAATCATTTGATCTTATTGCTGCAAAATCTTTGCGTGAAAATCCCTGTCATTATGAATGGTCAGCTCAGAATTCGTACAATATCTGGAACCCAGGTGGTCCTCTTGCACATTATGTCGATGTGGTCGCCCTTGGAGCAACTGAAATTGATATTGATTTCAATGTTAATGTTAATACACATTCAGATGGGTTACTACTTCACGGTATAGGAGGCCATACGGATGCTGCAGCAGCTCAATTAACGATTATTACTTGTCCTATTGCTAGAAAAGTACCAATTGTACGTGATCGTGTCACAACCGTCTCAACTCCAGGTGAAATGATTGATGTAGTGATAACGGATGCTGGTATAGCTGTTAACCCAAATAGAACTAAATTAAAGGAAAAATTGATAAAAGCAGGATTGGAAATTACAGACATTAATGAATTAAAAGAAATGGCTTATAGTCAAGCTTCACCTCCAGAACCAGAGTTTACAGGTGAAATTTGCACTGTTGTTGAATTCCGTGATGGAACGCTTCTTGATGTCATCTATAAAGTAAGCAATTAATCGATAACTTATTGGGATTTCAGAAAAAATTCAAAAAACTGTAAAACACGAAAAGCTATTTCTTGACGCATTTCTCTTCGTGGAAGATCCTCTTGAATAGATAATTGTTTCACTATTACCTCCTTGTCAAAAGCGATTGCTGAATATACTTCCCCCGCTTTCTTTTTTGTTCTTCTCTTTTTCAATTCCGATGAGGAAATTAAACCTGTTTCCGCCAAACCAATTTTAGCTTCAGAATAGTCCTTTATTCGTTTTGCTAGATCTTTAGCTGCTTCTAATGAAGCAACTCCATATCCTCCAAATGATAACTCCTCTTGCTTTATTCCCAGTTTGATTTTCATTTCATTTGAGTAAGGGGTCATTCCAAGAATAAAAAAATGTGAAGCACCATTACTACTTGTCAACAAATCACTTATAAGACCACAGGTTGTTAGTTCAACTGTTGCAATCGTTACTTTTTTTAGTCGAACTAGTGGAATAATGATGTCTTTAGTATATTCGTGTAATAAGCTATAAGACAACGCATAGGATGGTTTCATTTGTACAAATGTCTTTCCTATGGTTTCCTGTAATTCTTTTATGAAATTAATCTTAGTAATTGGTTCCATCTCTTAACAATTTCTATTTTTTTTCCTGTTTTATATTCATTAGTCAAATTTTGCTGTAATAGAGCATCACTTTCAATTAGTGGTAATAAATGGTTCAAAATCTCAACAGCTATTATTCGATCCTTTCCTGCTTCCAATGTTAATTGGATAATTGATTGGATACCAATTTTCGTTGCTATCCATTTAGAAGTTGAACGATATAAATTTTCCTTTTCTAAATACCGTTCTATTACAGGATGTATTGAATTTTTTTGAGAGGATTGGTTTTTGGAATAACCTTCACGAATCGATGTCGCATTAAGAAATCTAAAGTGATTGGGCATAGCTAAGAAATGGACTTTCTGATGATAATCAGTAGGTAGGTGATTCTTGAGATACAAAGAAAACTCTTTGTCCGAAAAAACCTTTTCTCTACCTGCAACAAAATAATCTGCTTTAAATATCAAGGGGAAAACTTTTTCTAATGGTTCTGAATAGTAATAAACATCCAAAACTTTCTTAAAAACATCTAATCCCATAATAAACGTTATATTTCTAATATTGCTAAAAGATTGTTGAGCAGCTTCAATTAAATCAATGTATCGTGCTACATTCGATAAACCTATAGTAATTGCGAGTTGTAAATCAAGTGATTTAGATAATTTTTCTAGCATTTCAACCCGAGAGCCTAATAATGATCGATTCAAGACGTTAAGCTTCTTATCTACATGAGAAAGTGAGAGTAAAAATACAACTTCTATTGAGTTTAATGGATTGATTTTTCTACGCAGATCAATTGCCCGAGAGAGTAATTCGAGATGTGATAAGGTAGGAGGATCAAAAGAACCCTGAATAATGAGATATTGGGAAGGTGTTGAAGTTTTCTTTGTTATATCAAAGCTACCTGGTGTTATGGTAGTTAATTGTTCAATTAAGGGACCAGATCTAGTAAATCTTTTTTGTAATTCCTGGGCTTTCCATTCAACTTCGATGATTTTCTCCAGTCTTTGGTTCAAAAATACTTCCTCTATCTTCTATTCCTTAAAAACCCCAGGCATCTCGTCCCCGCATTCGGCGAACTTCCAAAATTTGTCCAGCATGGCTAAATTCATGGTTGAAATGTAAAACGAATGCCTTTCCAATATTCTTATTTGCCCAATTAGGAGGGAACCCAGTCGAATCAAAAGATTCCTCAAGCCAATTATTAGTTTCAGAATCTAATTTTTCTGTTATTTTTCCATTCACAAGCTTAAATTTATCAAAAAGTTTTTCTAAAGTAAATGTCTCAGGGAAGTCGCCTTTTGAGCCCATTCCAAAAGTTGTAACATACTCATCAGAAAGAGTTATTAAATTACCACAAAATCTGTGGCTAGCAATATAATCGTGATTGACGAGAACATGCCCTACCGTCCAGCCTATTGCTGGTGAACCGATCTCTGGTCTCCAGCGTAAATCCTCTATGTCTAAATCACGGGTCACAAAACGTATTTGATTCTCGAGGGCATAACAGAGTGTTTTAATGATATATAATGCTTCCATACATTTACAACCTACATTTATTCTTATACTATCCCTTCTTTTTGTAGCCATTCAACTGTAGTAGTGATTGTTCCTTCTGCTGATGCTTCGGATTGGTAACCTAGGTCGGAACGGATCTTTGAATCGTCAAAAAGTCGGTTTTTACCGAATTTAATAATACGATACCGATTGAGAGTAGATGGTTTACGTTTAATTTTTCCAATGATCTCAGAAATGAAGCCTGCAATATATGCTAGAAAATAAGGATAACTCTTTGGAGGTTCTAAAATATTTAATTTAGCAGCAATTTGGTCATATAATTCTTTTACAGTAATTTCAAAAGATTTTATGTTATATATTTGACCAATTGCTTTACCTTGTTGATCTATAACAAGAATCACAGCTCGAGCCAGATCTCTAGCAGCAACCCATGTTTGTAGTGCTTGTCCGTTACGTATCATTGGAAATTTTCTCTTTTTGATTACTTGACACATTTTTGCCATATGTGTAAAATCTCTGATTCCCATTACATTAGGAGGTCGTATTATGGTCGCTTCTATGAGTTTTTTTTCAATAGCATCCTTGACTATCTTTTCAGCAACAACTTTAGATTTGTGATAGTTACCGTAAGGTCCATACGGAGTATCTTCTGTTAAGTGGACTGATGTTTTTCGTGGGTAAACCCCTGAGGAAGAAATGTGAATTAAATAGTGTGCTGAATTCGATTGAACCATAGCATCAATAACATTTTTAGTACCTTGAGCATTGACCTCCATTAATCGCGAAAGGGGAGCCCAATCATCTGCAAGGGCGGCTACATGAATAATTACATCAGGATGAAAATCATTCATTGCATGATATAATGAATTAGGAATAGTAATATCTCCTTGAAAAAGAGACAAACCAGCTTTTGATCTCATGTTTGCTTTCGTTAAATCCCGTACTATCAGTGAAATGTTTGAGGGAGGAAAATGCCTTTCCAGAGCGTCCACAATATGACTTCCTATAAACCCTGTTCCACCAGTTACCATAATTTTCATTAGGTTCCCCTTAGGTTATTACTTGATCAACTTCAGTAGCGTAAATTTCTAAGTAGTTTTAAATTTCATTATTACTAAAGTTGATTGTCAAATTTAGGATGCATCGCATTGAGTAACTTAATAAAGAAAGCTCTAACTATCAGTACTCCTTATATTATCTTGATAATTAGTATTTTTCTAGTATCAATTTTGACCAATAGTTATTCAAGCCCTTTAGATGAAGAATGGATTACTCGGAAATTTCTAATCGGAATGTTCATGTTTGCTGGATTAACAATCATTCCCAGACTTCTTCAGTTGCATCTATACTTTTCAGGAGTAATTCCTTCTTGCACAGTTAACCTTTCTCATCACCCTCCCTTACTTCAAACTAGTCATGAATTTAAACTTCGATCTTACTCCATATGTTCTGGGTGCTTTGGAAGTTTTATAAGCATTCTTATGGCAGAATTCATCTTCTTAGGATATTTTTTAAGCCCAAATCTTTTTAATACAGATTTAACAATGGTTTTCTTTTTGATAGGATTACTACTGATTGTTATGTCCTATAGTCGGTATTTAATTAGCCTCAAACCTAGTATTAGATTAATCCAACATGTAAGCTTATTTATAGGGGTGACCTTAGCTTTAATAGCATGTGATTTGACATTTAAATCTGCCTTTACCATGATTATTCTATTACCTAGTTGGCTACTATTTCTTGTTGGACGCGTCAGGCTAGCAGAATTAGATCATAAAAAAGCTGATTGGTACTTATAGGTACTTTATTTGAAAGGACAATTATTCATTAATCAATAACATATCCTGTTTTATTTGGAAACTCTTATATTTTTTCAGAAGTAGAAACTTTATTGAATCTTTATAATGTAAAGACTTCTTGAAAAAAATGAGGAAATTAGAATGAAAAGAAAATATTCATTTTTAATAGCAACAGGTATTCTTATGCTGTTATTGGTCCCATCGATAGGGATAGCAGAGATAGATGATGATGTTATGACTGCTGGTGACACTTTCATCTACAAGGTTACAGAGTTTGATGTCCCTTGGCAAGATCTAATTGGAGACATGGGATTGATGGGATTTCCAATAGAAGAGCTAGTTGTTGATCTAACAGGCAGCACTTTAGCTGTAAAAGTGATGGCTTTAGATAAAAGAAATGGTTATTATGTCATGAATCCATATGTTATTCTAGGAAAAGATGTTGAAATTCCATTCCCCGAAGACATTCCAAAAAATGTGACCGACATCTTTGGTAACAAGCTTGTTATTCCTGAAGGGGTCGGCCTAGGTATCGGTTGGACAATTCCTGGCAGTGATTATCTGGAGTTCATCGAAGATGACTATATGACTGATGACTTCCCAGGAATTCCATTCTACTTTGATGCGAACGAGTGGGATCAATATGAGGAGATGTTTGAGGATCTACAAGATGAATTAGACGCTATGAACATTGGTGTTGATCTTAGTGTCACTAGGGAAGACGATGAATTCATAGTAAAGGTCACAGGACATGTTGGTTCGGGTGCTCACTTACTTAGTGAGCCTCTCTCTGAGCCATCTTCGCCATATGAAACAGCTGAATATGAGCCAGATTTTGACGTGGCTCTCGAAATAGCATGGCATGAATCAGGGAATAATAAAGGTGTTTTCAAGAGAGCCAGTGGTCAAATTTCAGGAGATGTATTGGATAATGACGAAGATCTCACTCTGAACATTGATATCTCTTTTGTCGAGAAAAGGCACAATCCCCTGCCAAAACAAATCGATGTAGATGAATTGATTACCATTGAAATGGACAATGCGTCTTTTTCATACGATGCAACTGGATTTCTGGACAATGAAAATCTCACAGGCCAGTTAGATTTTATAGAAGATGAAGTCGATGATATGATTGGTGAAGAAATCTTCGAATTTGAAATCACAGATGTTGACGGTTGTTATTATGAGACCACTGTTGAATTTTATCAAGGCGACGACGTTCAAGGACTGTGGTGGAATGGTTTCACTGGTAATCCTTCATACAAAGCTGAATATGGCACAGGTCCCTGGGAAGACTGGCAATTCTCCGACTTAACTGGAACTGGTGGAATATTACCCTTAGCAGCACCAGGTCTCACCCCTGATTGGAATATGTGGCAAGCTTCGATACTTAGTGTTTCAGAAATCTTAGAAGTAATAGAGGGAACAGTCACTTCGCCTACAGCAGAGAGTGATCTTGCTGACATTGGTTTGACCGTCAATGATTTCGATATGACTTATGAAATGCGTGCAAATAATGATTACAAAGTTTTCTACTTTACAGGAGTTGTCGATGTTGTATGGGATACTGCTGATTGGAACGGTTATCCGTCTAAAGACCCAGAGAGACCCTATGCAGATGTGATGGCTGAAATTGATGCTTGGATGATGTATACTGATGAAGGATTAGTAGCAGGGATAGGTTTAGATGTCAATGTAGATGCAGATTTAGAAAATATCCCAGTTCATACAGAGTATGGCTCTGTATATAATGAAAATAGTGGCTCTTACGATTGGCTCCCAATTGAGACTTATTACCAAAATGGATCTCTTACGCTGGACTTGACTGCAGATCTCAGAAATAATGATATTGAGAAACTCCCTGACCCATCAGCTCTACCTGAAGATACAAGAGGAGAGAATGGTGGTGGGGATCTTATCACACCAAGCTTCTCCTTTATTCCAGTGCTATTAATGTTCGCTGCAGTTGCAGTAATCGTTAAACGACGAAAATAGAGATTTTTACTTCTCTTTCTATTTTCTCCCTACTTTTTCTTTTTTTTATAAAATATTCAATTCTTGATTTTTTTCTTTGGTAGACTGGCACAAAGAGACACGTAACTACAAAGCCTTAATCTGTCAGGAGTGAAAAATATAGAAAATAGAAATATTATGGAATATATCGAATTTCCCAATGGATCTTATCGATTATCTTTTGGAGAAAGAATATCGAAAAAAAGATTAAACTCTAGTGATAAATAATTTTACAAGTTTCGTGTATCGCTATTAATATGGTTAATAACATGTTATTTGCAAAGAAGATTAAGAATAATTTATTTCTGCCTGTTTTATTAGTCATTTTAGTTCTCTCAATCGAATCCATGCTTCTAGTAATATTAGAATTCCTCATAATAAGTATCAGGCAGATTGATAGCAATTTATTTTCACATTCTAATGAATTCCAACATCTTACAAAAATGATTATCTCAAAAGGAATTACTATTCTTGTTTTAATCTTTATATTTAACAAAAAATTACGAAATAATGAAATCAAACTTCATTCTGACATAAAATCCCGAAGATTTCTTATTATAGTAATTCTACTTTATGTGGGATGTACCACTTTTTTATTGGAGAATTTAAACAGCTCTTTGCTCATAATATCTGATACAACTGAGATTATTAAAGTCTGGCCAGAGATTGTGATGTCAAAAATAGCAATTGAAAATATAGATTATCAATTGCTATTAATTCTGCTAATAACAGTGATTATACCTATTTTTGAGGAATTTTTATACCGAAAGGCGATAATACAAGCATTATTACAGAAACGATTTAGAATGGGATGGATAATAATAATTTCATCACTAATCTATGGTATCTCCCCCTTTCTCTCAAATCTTGTCGAATATTCAGAAGAGCAAGCTATCTGGGATTTTTCCATTCGAGTAGTTAGTGGGTTAATTCTAGCGGTCGTGTTTTTAAAGACCCAAAAGATACGATATCCAATCCTTCTAAAAGTATTAGTGAACTTTACGATTTATTTTCATTACCTGACAAGGTTTCATCCAATAATTTCCCAGTTTAGAGAATTTTACAATATTTCACTCTTTCTATTCGCTTCTATTGGGATATTTCTCTTTTTCTACATTGTTCTTGATGGAGTAGCTACTTATTGGTCGACATTATCAATGCCTCCTTGGTTTGAAGCTCTCCTTGATTTTCAGTTTTACAAAGATGGACAATTTAGATCAATGATTTTGACTATTTTGGTTTTTCTTCCACTACTTCCCTTAGGGTTTGTACTTTTCATCGATCATACAATACTTTATAGTGATTTCTGGGGATCCCTAGTAAAAACAGTTATCAAGAGTGTTCTTTTAGGAACCGTGATTTTTATTTGTGGAATGCAGTTAATCTCAAATCACTCATTATTTGAAGCTTATCCTGAACCTAATGCTACTATAAAATCGACTTTTAGAGACTTTTTCTTCAAAATCAGGAACCGTATTGTGATCAGGGACATTCTTGTATTAATAATATTCTTATTGGTGGTAATTAGCCCTATTTTCTTTATTGATATGAGTGCTACAGTTTTTACAAGTGTACCACTATTAGGGAGAATAATTGAAGTCAATATGAAAATAACTTCTGGCCAGAATCCTTTTATGTCATATTCACGAGTAGAGGTGAGTTCAAGAAGTCCGTTGTTTCCGATGCTTCTTATTCAGCGAACAATCGAAGAAATGTTTTATTTTCTCAAGCATACTAATGGCCAATGGTATTTTCTACCTGATACTTTCATGTCAAACAAGAGTGATTGGCTTCATGGTTTGGTGACTGTTGGAACCTGGTTTTTATTTCTATTTTTATTATATTTTGCCATATATAGCTATTTTAATCATCGTAAAATAGTCGCAGGATTTTCAGCAATCGCTGCAATTGTTACTGAACTTCTCTGGTACTTATTAACACTTGGATTTGGCTCAATTTCATTAGAAACAGCCCCTCCAACTCCATCTGCCGATCAAACGCTTTCTGAGTTCATTAAAATGGATTTTGAAATGAATTGGTTAGTAATTATCCCTTTAGGACTTATTTTCCTCTTTTTAGCAGCCATTTTTTTCCTAGTTGAAGGATTTTGGGGGTACCGACAAGAAAAAGAAAAGAAGAAGAAAGATGACATAGAAAACGACGAAGACGAAGACTAGAATTGATGATAGTTACATGATAGTTTAAATCAAATTCTATCTGAACAAGATGTTAAAATCTCATAAGAAATACATTAAACCAAGAAAAACAATGAATGTAGTAAAACTCGTTTTTGGGCTATAATATCTGAACATGCGATGAATTACAATAATGTTTATTCGAGTAACGATTTCATCCTTTTTCGTTCTTAATTGCAGATTAATAAACCAGTCAATATATTATAATAGATGTAGGTGAAAATATTGGATGATTACGTGCGAGAAGTTTTTACGGATCAGTTAGCTCAGATTTCAGATGAAAAATTGCGACAGAAGGTTATAGATATATGTGTGGAAGCCCTAAAAATTGGTAACGATGGACACGGATGGAAAAATATGGATTTTCCATTTACACTCGTCATTCCAGGAGTGAAGGTGAGTTTTGTAGATCATGTCAAAATTGTAACGGAATTGGCTCTTCAATCAGCATTATTGCTAGAAAAGCAGAATATTCCTATCGACAGTGATGTTCTAATTGCTAGTGCAATTCTTCATGATATAGGAAAGCCAATTGAGTTTGCCCAGACATTAAATGGAGAGGTAGTAAAATCTAATGTTGGAAAAAGACTTAGACATCCAGTAACAGGAGCAGGATTAGCAATGAAGCACGAGCTTCCGTTTGAAGTGGTACAAAATATTTATCAACACTCTTGGGAAGGAGATAAAGGACCTGGACGAACTATCGAAGGAGAGATTGTTCATCGTTGCGATTTCTTACATTTTGGACCTTTAAAGATCTCAATGGAATCAAAATAGGTGGAGACTATGACTAAATACAAGATTGCGTATATGCCTGGTGATGGAATCGGCAAAGATGTCTTAGAAGCAGCCCGAATTGTCCTCGACGCCACCAGCTTCGATGCGGAATATGTTTCCCTCGATATTGGATTTGATATATTTAAGGCTGAAGGAGACCCCCTTCCTGAGCGTACAGTAGAGGGAATGAAAGAGACAGACGCTGCCTTATTTGGTGCGATCACCTCTCGCCCAACAACAGATCCAGAAGTGGTTAAGACAGTTCAAAAATTTGGGATTCCATATCGTTCACCCATTGTACGTTTACGCCAAATCTTCGATTTATATTCGAATATGCGGCCAACCAAAGCTTATCCAGGGAATCCTCTCAACTATCGGAATGATATAGATCTTATCACATTTAGAGAGAACACTGAAGGTCTTTATTCAGGGATTGAATACGATAGTGGTGAAGAATTTAAACAGCTTGCTTCATTAGAAAAATTCAAGAATTTTGATCCTGAAAAAACCACTGTTTCATGTCGGGTCTTTACTGAAAAGGGTTGTCGTAGAATTTTGATCACAGCCTTCGAATATGCGAAGAAATTTGGATATCCTACCGTTACTGTGATACATAAAGCCAATGTGATTCGTCAAACGTGTGGTATGTTTCGACGAATCGCTTTTGAAGTAGCTAAAGATTATCCTGAGGTCGAAATGTGGGAAACAAATATTGATGCAATGTGCATGTGGTTAATCAAGAATCCTCAAGATTATGGGGTAATGGTTACTACAAATATGTTTGGTGATATCATTAGCGACCTTGCTGCTCAGTTAGTAGGAGGATTAGGATTTGCATCTAGTGCCTCAACAAACGGGGATGTTTATGGTCTTTTCGAACCAACACATGGATCTGCTCCTAAGTATGCGGGTCAATACAAGGTTAATCCGACTGCAGCATTTTTATCTGCAAAATTAATGCTAGAATGGCTAGGAGCTAAAGGTGATCGCTCTCTCTTAGAAATCGCGAAAAATATCGAACATGGAATTGCTACAGTAATAAAGGAAGGAAAAGTTAAAACTTACGACATGGGGGGTTCTAATACCACATTAGAAGTAGCAAAGGAAGTTGTAAAGAAAATACCTTAATTTTTCCCTTTTTATGGCAGCCCAGAATTGGTGGATTCAATTATGACTGTAACAGTCACTTTCTATGGCCCCCTAGAACACTGGGCTGGAAAAAAAGTCTTTCATGTAAAAGGAACAACAATTCGGGAAGTATTAATCACTTTAGAGACACAAGTTGGAAAATCTGTATTGAGGCATATGGTACATCTAGATACAGAGAGGATAAAAAGTCATTTTCACATTCTTTTAAATGGGAGAGATATAGAATCGCTCAAAGGTCTTGATGAAGAAGTTAAGGACGGGGACAATATAACTTGTGTCCCACCTGTGGGCGGAGGTTTGAAATACCCCTGATCGACGTGTTCTCGCGTGTCATATCATAATATTGAGAGGTTATAAATGGTAGATTTAATGATTCTCCATGGAACCTTACTCACAATGGACATTCAAAGACGAATCATATACGATGGTGCCATTGCTATTGAGAAAGGACGTATTTTTGATATTGGTACAACTACGGAGCTGAATAGTAAATATAACGCCAGAAGAATAATTGATGCTTCAAGAAAAGTCATCATGCCTGGCTTAATTGATACACATGGACATGCTGGCCATAGCCTTATAAAAACTGTTGCTGAAAATGTGGGCGATGATTGGGTTTCAATCGTAGAGAATTTTTACAAAGAAGGAACTACTCCTGATTATTGGTACATTGATGGGAAACTAGCTGCTTTAGAGAGATTGAAATTTGGTGTGACATGTGGAGTTTCATATCTTGGTTCATGTGCAAGGACAGATGATCCAATTTATGGGATAAAACACTGTGAAGGAGTCAGTAAAATCGGAATCCGTGATATATTAGCTTTAGGACCTGGAAGACCTCCATATCCGAATAAATATGTAGAATGGAAAGGAAATGTCTCTAAAGAAGTCTATGCATCCTTTGAACGGAATCTTGAAGTAACAGAAGACATAATTCAAAAGGTGAAGAAATTAAATCATAGAATAGATTGTACTATGTCTCCACCTTCAATCACTATTGGTTCCTTGACTAAAGATGGTAGAGTTAGAGATCTTCCTGATGTTGAAGAAAAAGTCGAAGCGATGAAACATGTTATTGAAAAATGGAACTTAAAGTTGCATTGTCATGCTTATTCCCCTCAAATTAAATTTGCTGCTGATAAACTTGATTTATTGGGCCCACATGTGAGTCTAGTTCACTGCACAGGGCTTTTAAAAGAAGAGATTCATATTTTAGCTAAAACTGATACAAAAGTGTGTCACGCTCCGAGTGCACGAAGTATTATTCCTATTCAATGTCCTGTTGTGGAATTATTGGATGCTGGAGTAACTGTTTCCATCGCAACAGATGGATCTTCTCCAGACCGTACATTTGACTTATTCAAAGAATTACGAATGGCCATGACTATTCATAGAACTTTTTTCAAAGACGAATCATTCATGCCCCCGGGAAAAGTTTTAGAAATGGTTACAGTTGATGCTGCGAAAACACTAGGATATGAAAACGATTTAGGTTCGCTTGAGTTAGGGAAAAAAGCCGATATTATAATAATTGACATGATGAAACCCCATCTCGTACCATTTTTCATGATTCCTCAACGAGTTGCTTATGAGGTTTCTGGACAGGATGTTGAGACTGTTATAGTAGAGGGGGAAATTCTTATGGAAAATTCTTCAGTAAAAAAGGTGAATGAGAACTCAATCCTCGAATCAGCTCAAGAAGAGGCAGAGAATGCAATTGCACGAGGGCAACTTGAAAAGTATCTAGAAATTCCGAAGGGCTTTTGGGGAAAATCACGATATTGAGCTCATTCATAGTAATATATTGTGAAAAACTGAAAATTATACGAGAGTCTTTTTGAAATCACAAGATTGACTCTCAATATCTAATAATAAAAGGGCCAAAAACAACCATTGAAGCTCAAGCTTCAATGTAGCTTCTATGTTATTGTTTTAGGAGATTATGAACGTATGAATGTCGGTATATGCCCTGAAGGGCATTGTAGAGGTCATGGTTGTAACCGTTTAGAATGCTCTCTATCAAAAATTGAGTCAGAAGAAATCAAAAAGACATGCTGTTATTCGTTAGGTACTGATTATATCCCCCTATAGGAGGAGGTACACGAAGTCCGTGATTTACTATCATTTTAGCTTTTTAGTCAGTTCCTTGACTTTGGATGGATAATTCTTAATCAATCTATTCTTTTTTAAATTCTGCTTAAGAATCCACAAAATAGCTTCATCTTGAGATACTATTAACTCTTCCAAATGCTTGAAACCTTCCTCTGGAATCGCTTGAACAACCACACTTAATGAATATGCTAATCCTTTCCTTAGAACTTTGAATTCTTCCAATTTTCTATTAGTGCACGTCTTTACTTGAGTAAGAACCTCTTTGTGAAGTTCTAGTGCTTGTTTCCTTATCTGATCATCTTGAAGTAAGTCTGGCTCAGCTACTCCTGTTACTACGGCTCTCATTGAAAGATATTTACCCTTTAATATCCATTTCTTAATTTCATCCATTGTTTCATCCCTTTTAACCAAAATGAGTTCTTGAATGCCTTTTGTAACAGTCTCTCTAATACGCCAACGTGAATCATCTGCTAGTGCTTTCAAATGATATAAAGCGTCATTAAAATGGATCTCTGAAATAGCTCCTATGGTTCCGAGTGCCCATGTAGCGCAGAAAGGGAGAAATTCTTGAGGATTATCTGCGGGAGCTTGATTTGGAGTGATAGTAATTAGTGAAGTGATTAAATCCCACAAAAGGGTCTCATTATCGTTCCAATTTTTTTCAACGATATTTGTAAAGGCTTTAGCTAACTCTAGATTCGCTCTACGACCTGGTAAATTGCTATTTGACATTAAATAATCAGTCAGGTTTTTATTATCGTTATTTTGAACAAGTTCAGAAAAGAGTAGTTTTAGTTCATGTTGATGTCTCTGTATTTTGCTCATTTTTGATTTCACCTTTTGAGAATCAAATTAATATAGTTTTATTTAAATTGGGTGCATGAACCCTCTCTGCTCCTAGTATCTAGTGTTATTCTGTTTTTAATGGAGGAAAACAAAAATGGCTACTCTTTCAGAACTTTCGTATAAATTGAAACCAATTGAAAAAGGTTATGCAAATAGGACATTATATATCAACTTAACTTCCAATGAAATAAAAATTAATCCTGTTACCGATGAAATGAAGGAGAAATTCGTCGGAGGAAAAGGATTTGATCTATGGTTGATGTGGAATTCCTTACCAAAAGACCATCCAACTAAATGGGATGACCCTGAAAATGTTATCTGCATTGCTTCTGGCCCCCTAGGGGGTAGTACTTATTATCCTGGATCAGGGAAGTCTATTGTTACAACAATATCCCCCTTAACAGGAATAGTGATTGATAGCAATGTGGGTGGATATTTTGGTCCTTATGCCAAATTTTCGGGCTTCGATGCAATTGAAATTCAAGGAAAAGCAGAAAAAGACGTTGTTATTTTTATAAATGGAGACGAGGGAGTAGTTAGGGTCGAAGAAGTTGAAGATCTTCCTGATGAATCACATCTATTAACCCAGCAATTAACAGAGAAGTACGCGGTAAATTCATCTCATATGGAAAAGCATCGTGTAAGTGTGGTTTCGACTGGAAATGGAGCTAAACATACTAAATGGGGATGCCTGAATTTTTCGTGGTATAATAAGAAACGTCAATGGGCTAGCTGCAAACAGGCTGGAAGAGGGGGCATTGGAACTGTTTTCAGAGATAAACACCTTAAAGCTCTTGTATGTCGCTCTCCTAAAGTGGATTCAAAGATAAATAACCCCTCACATCTTGATATAGCAAAAAATGTTGGAAAAAAGCATAATCTTGAAATCATCAAAAATGATCCTAAACAAAATGAAATGCGAATAGTTGGTACAGGCCATCTCCCTGAAATCATGAATGATTTTGATCTCCTCCCTACAGAAAATTTTCGATACGGTGCTCACAAAGATTTGAAAGGGGAACAGTTCCCCTACACTCGTGATGTTATGCGATCAGTTTATACTGATACTGGAAAGGGGACTGATGGTTGTTGGATTGGTTGTACTATTGCATGTAGTCACATTTCTAAAGACCACAAAGTCCTTTCAGGACCCTTCAAAAATCAGGAGGTACATGTAGATGGTCCTGAATATGAAACAATCGCTGGCTGCGGGAGTAATTGGGGTGTGTGGGATCCAAAATGGGTTCTGGAAGCTAATTTTTATTGTGACACATATGGATTGGATACTATATCAGTAGGAACTGGAATAGCTTTCGTAATGGAGTGTTATGAAGCTGGAATCTTAACCAAGGAGATTACAGGAGGTCTTGAACTAAACTTTGGAAATGCAGAAGCAGCGCTAGATTTAATTCATCAAATGGCCCAAGGGGAGGGATTTGGAGTTATTGTTGGTCAAGGGATTGCTGAAATGAAGAAAACATTTGCTGAGAAATATGGTGGTGACCCTCAGTTCCTTCAAGATATTGGAATGGAGCATAAAGGACTAGAGTTCTCAGAATATGTAACAAAAGAATCTCTAGCTCAGCAGGGAGGTTATGGATTGACTTTGAAAGGACCACAACATGATGAAGCGTGGCTTATTTTCGAGGATTCCGTTCGGGGGAATCTTCCCACATTTGAGGATAAAGCTGAGGCCTTAGCATGGTTCCCATTCTGGAGGACTTGGTTCGGACTTAATGGTCTCTGTAAATTGCCTTGGAATGACGTTGTCCCCCCTGACAATAATGATAATCCACAGAAGCCTTTGACACTCCCTAATGCCAGAGCAAAAATTCCTAAACACGTAAATTGGTATGCTGAATACTTCAGCGGTGTAACTGGGAGGAAATCGACACCTAATGATCTTATTAAGATGTCAGAACGAGTATATAATTTCCAGCGCATTCTCAATGTTCGACAAGGGAAAGGGCTTAGGGAGAGTGACTCCAATCTCCCATATCGAGCAATGGGTCCTGTCACAAGGGAAGAATATGAAAGCCGTAGAGAACGGTATGATAAACAGATTAAAGAAGAGATTGGAGAAGATCCCATTGGAAAAACCACAGAAGAAAAAATGAGAATGCTTAGAAAATATCGCGAAGATAATTATGCTAGACTTCAAGATGCAGCATACGAGCGCCGAGGATGGAGTAAACTAGGTTGTCCTACTATTGCTAAAATAAAAGAATTAAACATTGATTATAGCGATGTTATTGCAACAGTTACGCCTTACCAGTAATCTATTTTACCTTTCTTCCCCTTCTTATATATTACATATTCATGTAGTTATATGTTATCAAGATCTTACACATTCTAATGGAGATTCATAGTAATAATAAATTGCATTGAAAATAATCCTTTTATATACTCAAAGAGATCCTCGCTTAATGAGAATAACCCAAATTTTTCTTCTAACTGTATTAATTCTTGGTTTATCTCTTAGTTTTACTAATAGAATAACTGATACTGTTACTATCACATTCAGCTCAACAAACCCACCAACTAGCAGATCTGGCCACATTCTAGCCTTTGATGTCGAATCTCAAAAGATATTCCTCTTTGGTGGATATGATGGGGAGAATTTTCTGGATGATACTTGGTTTTATGACTTTAAAAACAAGATTTGGACACAAGTGAGTCTCGAACTTAAACCAAGTGCAAGATGGACTCATGCAATGGTTTATGATAGTTCCAACGAGAAGATGATTCTTTTCGGAGGATACAACGAATCTGGGTGCCTAAACGACACATGGGTTTTTGATCTTACCGATAATTCTTGGAAAGAAATGAAACCAGAAAATACCCCATCTCCTAGACATACTCACACAATGGTTTATGACCCAGATAACCAGAAGGTAATTCTTTTCGGGGGAAATAGTTGGGGAGCACAACAACGAGATATGTGGACTTATGATTACCAGAGTAACCAATGGGATCAGATTATCCCAGATTTGAGCCCACCTTCGAAGAGTATTCATGCGATGAGCTTAGATTCAGATAATAGAAAAATCATTCTATTTGGGGGATATGGGGCGTATGATTCAATCACAGATGATACTTGGGTATATGATATTTCAAATAATACTTGGGAAGAAATGAGCTCAATATCCAAACCGAATGCCAGATTCGGCCACACTATGGCGTATGATGCTCATATTAAGAAAACTATACTCTTCGGAGGATCGAGTAATGATGGATCTATGGAGGACACTTGGGTATATGACTTATCTAGTGATAATTGGGTTAAAGTGGATCCTTTGAACCGTCCTGATCCTAGATATCTTCATTCAATGGTTTATCATCCCAATAACCAGTTTTTAATCCTTTTTGGGGGGATGAAAAGCGAAGATATCTTCCTGAATGACCTTTGGGTTTATAATTCTAGCGCATCAACGAATACATGGATCGAGATTGGCAATAACAAAGTTCACAGTACATCAGGGGTCGATTGGATACCCACTCTTTTAGCAGGAACAGTTATTTTGTTGAAGAAAAAGAAAACAGGAATATATAGTAGTAATAAACGAAAAAAAGTTCTCTAACAACTTTTCCATTATTCTAATCTTCTTGTATTTTACGTATGAGAACTTTGGAGGAACTTATACACGGATCGATTCCAGATCAAGGTCACTGATAGTCTCCAAATTATCAATAATCATTAATACTTCATTGAACCTATTTTGATCAATCAACTACTGGATTTCTAGCTTATTCACCATCTCGATTTTTCAACTTATATGTATGTCCTGGTAAAATTGGGTGATATCGTGTTTGGTAAATACTTTATTGCTCTATTTCGCGTGGAATTGGCTGGTAATCTCCCATTTTAGAGGTTTTCACTTAATACTATTATCATCTGACACTTTTGAAAAATATTTGATTACTTTTTTTGACCAATTTGACATCAATATAAATTTGTGGATGTATTTAGTGTTAATTAGTACTTATGAAGACAAAGAATCATTTCTATAAAGCAGAAATTTATATCCTAGGTTACCAAAAACAACAGATAAAACACTAGAAATAACTGATAGAGGATAGAGAAAAAATAAAATAAAAAATAAAAAGACGATAAAAATCCCAGCACGAACTACTGGTTCATAAATATCATGGGGAGGGATAAAATATATTTCTAGAAGTAAAAAGGAGAAAAAAACCAAATATATAATCCCAAAAATGAGGGCCACAAAGATGAACGTGCGAAGACCTTCAAGTTGATCTCGACTAAGGTAACTGACAACGAATGAACTCGGAGCAGCAGGGATAGCACAGAGAAAAAATATTAGAAGAATCCTAAAAAGATCAAATGGGTTTAAAATTCCCCAGCAAAGCTGGAAAACTAATATAAAAGTAAGATTAAGAATTAAAATTATTTAGAATATAAAAATCTCAATGAATCTATTTTCTTAGATATAGAGAATGGGTAAGACATATCTTATCAAATGCTTGGAAATAAAGTTTAAAATAATTATTGTTTTATAATTATCGAAAGAGAGGAATCCCTTTACCCAGTATCAATAGAAGAAAAAAATCCTTTGTAAAATGATAATATTACCGTTCTCTTCGCATTTTTTCAACCCGTAATTTCCCTTCATTGATTAAAGCCAAGATTTCTTTATCAACAAGGCCGTGTTGAGTAATATTTTGGAAAAATTTCTTCCAATCCTCGATTAATTCTTCTTCGACTTGGGAAAGACTATCCCCAAGGTCACAAATACGTTCCCACTCCTCACGATCAAGACCATGTCTAGCGAGTAACAAAGGCAAGATACCCTTTATCCAGATCTCAAAAGCAGTGGCAGCGTCATCAATAGATAACATAACCAATTTATAATAATTATTAATATCAAAATACGCTTTTCTCTCGGTAGTTAATAAGAAATCTTTTTTTACTGGAGAGGAAGATTCTTTGATTGTTAAACCAGTAGAGTGAGCTGTAACTCGTTGTTTTATGACAGATTTGTCTTCTAGGCGTTTTATCTCCTCAAGTAAAGCATCTAGCTTTTCTTTATCAAGAGGCACTAGATTTAACTTTCCCAAAAGCTGTTTATATAGTTAGGTGAGATTATCTATATATATCTATATTTTGATAATTTATTTGATTAGGATATCAATCTTAATCTTTATTCGATTCGTGTGATCTTGAATACTACAGGATTCTTATAATCAGGACAACATAGAGTGATACTACTAGCATCTTCTTCCCATGGATATTTTGCTCCATATTGCAACCCACTTAAATATGGAAACATTGTTGCCCAAGCAGCTGAACAAAGCTTCCCTTTTTCTTCAGGGTAGTCAAATGTATCACCCGCTTTATGACCATAATTACATTTTCCTGATTCCAGTATCTTAATTACTTCAATTTTAAGGTTTACCATTATTTTTCACTCAACTATAGTCCGTTCTAAAAATCAGATTCATATCTTTCAAATGTTACTAATAGGAATTAATTATTGTTATTTTGGATTTCTCTTTTCTCAAATGGATCACTCATACTATGATTATTAAATCTTAATTGAATGCAGTCAA
>JAHQWW010000140.1 GCA_029856365.1 Candidatus Hodarchaeota archaeon | reverse complement strand
CTTCCTTATGACATTACCAAACTCCCCCGTGTAGATTACCGAAAAGATATAATTTCTAATTGAATTTTTCTTGGTATTTTTGCTTGACTCAATGATAACCCTTTTCCCTATCAAATCATTTTTTTATGGATTTTTTTTCTCATATGTTCTGATAGATAGTGCCCAAATCGCAGTTTTTTTGTCTCCATATAATCAAGACTATACTCGGTTACAGGAAGTTCAATAGGAATTCTTTCCAGAATTTTTATGTAGGTCTCTAGTTGTTTGATTTTTTCAGGATTATTTGTTAATAACCTGATATTTTTTACGCCTAATTTGGAAAGCATCTCTCCAGCAACCTCATAATCTCGTTGGTCTGGTCCGAAGCCTAGGGCAACATTTGCGTCGTACGTATCGTATCCATTATCTTGTAATGCATATGCTCGAAGTTTGTTCAACAATCCTATCCCTCTTCCCTCTTGTTGCATATAAAGTATTACTCCAAGCTTTTCTTTCTCGATCATAGTAAGAGAATGACTTAATTGGGGGCCACAATCGCACCTTAAAGATCCCAAAGCATCTCCAGTCAAACATGCAGAGTGAACACGTGTTAATATGCCTTCTTTATTTATAATATCACCCTTTATTATTGCGATATGCTCTTCACGATCTTTGTTATTAACAAATCCCACAATTTTGAAATGTCCGTTTTTCGTTGGAAAATCAGCAATAGCCACAATCATAACGCAGATTGGTTTTTCACAATCCTCACAATTATGAAACTTAGGACAATTCTTGAATTCTTCTAGATCTTGGTTTATTATGTCTTCAAGGGACAATTTTAACATGTAATCACCCCTAATTCTTAACTCACTCTATTTCAGGGGAAAATCATTGGCAATTAATAAAATTTATAATACCGCTCTGCTTACATATTCGCTCTGATAACCATTGTTTGGAGTTCGTTCCTTTCGTTAAATTGCTTGAAGTTGTTAAAATCTTAGTATATTTTTTGAGAACTAAAATTCTCGTCATCTAACAAAGAGGTATGGATATTTTGAATCTTGAAAAAACCATTGATAGATTTGTATTCGAAAACGCCTTAATTCATGGCAAAGCGAAGACGGGGTCGGTTATGGGGGCACTTATTGCTGCATACCCAGAAATAAAGCATCAAGCGAAAGAAGTCGCAAAATTAGTTGCATCTAAAGTGACTTTAACCAACAATCTTGATCCTGAAACAATTGATCGAATCTGTCGTGAAAAATATCCCGAATTTTTCGATAAAGAAAGGAAAACTAAAGCGAAAAAGACCGAACTGCCTCCTCTCGAAGGAGCCATTGATGGTAAAGTGTGTACAAGACTACCTCCTGAACCTAGCGGTTTTTTACATATAGGACATGGGTATGCTGCTTTCATCAATTATTATTATGCTAAGCGCTATAATGGGAAATTGATCCTACGATTTGAAGACACCAATCCTCGTAAAGTTGAACTGAAGTATTATGACAGCATTCGTGATGATTACCATTATATGGGTATCCAATGGGATGAAGAAGTTAACGAATCCGATAGGATTCCTTTATATTACAAATATGCCCAAAAATTGATTGAGGAAGGGAATGCTTATGTATGTAGCTGCCCTGTAGATGTAGTTCGGGATTTTAGATCCAAGAGAAGAAAGTGTGACCATCGTGGGCACTCACCTCTAAAAAATCTCGAATTATGGGAAACTATGTTAGAAAACAGTCCTGAGGGGGTATTATCACTACGGTTAAAAATTGATATGTCCCATACAAACGCTGCATTACGTGATCCTTCTATAATGCGCGTAATTGAAGCATCTCATTGCCTACAAGGTGATAAATATCGTGTTTGGCCACTTTATGATTTCGCAGTATCAATAGAGGATTCAGAACTGGGGATTACACATGTGTTGAGATCAGAGGAATTTGTTCAGAAAGTACCACTACAGAATTACATCCAGGAAATTCTCGGATTAAGGTCACCTAGATTTATTCATTTTTCTAGACTTCGGTTATCAGATGTGCCTGTCCAAAAAAGAAAAATAAGAGAGTTAATAGAAAAAGGAATTATATCAGATTGGAATGATGTTCGATTGAGTACTCTTTCTGGTATGCGTCGTCGTGGTATTGTACCTGAAACTATTCGTCAGCTAGCAGTTGAAATGCAATTAAGTACTGGACAGTCAGAGCTAGACATGTCAATACTACTTGCTATGAACAGAAAAATAGTGGATAATTTTGCTAAACGATGTTTCGCAGTTCTGGATCCAATCGTACTAAGAGTGTCAGGATTACCTAAAGGTGAAGTAAACCTTGATTTCCATCCAAAAAACACTGAACTTGGGAGCCGCAAAATCCTGTACAATGGTACATTTTACATTAATCATCTAGATTTAGAAATCATATCTCAGGGAGAAATCATTAGACTTAAAGATCTTATTAATATTCGTATTAATGAAGTTAAGGTCGTGAAAGGCAATCAATATGAAATAGAAGCTCACTACGATTCTACTCCGTCATTCGATTTCCCTAAGATCCAGTGGGTACCAATTAATTACTGTACGGAATTGATTGCTAATATTCCTGGCCCTTTATATATTGAGGGAGAAATTAATCCCTATTCACTGAACCGTAAAAGCGGATATATAGAAAAGTCAGCATTAGGATTTAAGGAAGATGATTTAATCCAGCTTGAGCGGATAGGATTTGGAAGAGTTGATAAACTCACTAGAGATAGAATTGAAGTCAACTTAACTGAACACTTTTAGTCCATGTCAATTCAAAATTCTAAAATAACCGCTTAAAGTATATACAATTTTATTCTAAGTAAGCACGATTGAGTCTAAGCGAGAATATTGAAATGTCAAACCTAAAGGATTTAATTAATAAAATTTACAATGAAGATTTTCTTGAATTTTCCAAAAATATCCCAGATGAATGTATTGATCTGATAGTCACTTCTCCTCCGTACAATATTGGCAAAGAGTACGAAAAAAAACAACCTCTATTAAGTTACTTGAATTGGTCACGTGAAATTTTAGCTGAGTGTAAAAGGGTACTTAAAGACACAGGCTCTATTTTCTATCAAGTAGGAACATATGTCGGGAAGAAAGGTGCCCATTTTCCTTGGGACATAATGCTTTTTCCAATCTTTGTTGATTTGGGCTTTATTCCAAGGAATAGAATTGTTTGGATTCGTCAGCATGGAACTCATGCAAAATATAAATTTTCGAATCGTCATGAGACCGTCCTCTGGTTTACTAAATCTAATAGTTACAAATTCTACCTAGACGATATTCGTGTTCCTCAAATATTTCCAAAGAAGAAAAATTACCGTAAAGGGAGGGATTACGGGAAATTTACTAGTAATCCCCGAGGAAAGAATCCTGGAGATGTTTGGGCTTTCAGGAATGTTAAACACAATCACGAAGAACAAACTGAACATCCTTGTCAATTTCCTGAAGATTTTGTTACACGAATTATCCTTTCAACAACTGAAACTAACGACATTGTACTCGATCCGTTTATTGGTTCAGGAACCACAGGAATTGTCGCTAGGAACCACAACCGAAGATTTATTGGATGTGAAATAGTTAAGCAATATGTAAACATAGCCAATCATCGTCTAATAGGCATTCCTGACGGGAATGGTAACTTTCCTAACCTTAAAGCTTTGCGACAATATGTTGATGAAACAGGAGAAGATATTACAAGGTTTACTTTCTCACGACAAATAGGAAAGAAAGCTACCCCTCTACCAAGGGCCAAAATATATCCCCAGAGTCACCATTTACAAAAAACAATAGAAAGAATCATGTTTGAAGCTGAAAACTCCTGTTATAAAACTGAACAGAAATAAACATTAGCATTGAACCTATTTTCGACCTACACATCTTTGTATTTACTTGGATTCTATCAGTTATGCTTTCAATGGTAGCTGGATTCTATCCTGCATGACGAGCTGCCGAACTGGATCCAGTAGAAGCTTTGAGAAAAAAATAGGAAATTATGGGCTAAGAATCAAAACATCTTCTATCCAAACCAAGAAGAAAATTTTTATCTTATCTTTGTTCCAAACTTTTCTCATACAGTCGTGAGATCAAAGATCGAATCGTGTCGTCTACTCCTTCACCAGTTTTCATTGAGGTTTCATAAAAAACATATTCTTCTGTAGAACCTATCATATGACGAACACTTTCTAAGCCAATGTAAAAACCTCGTTCAATTAGATCTCTTTTGTTAAGAAGAATGAACACTGGGATTTGATTTATGCCATCACTTGCTCTATATTCTTCCTCACGAGTTAATTCTAAGAAATAAGAAATTTTTTCGATACTTGCCATATTCGTACCATCTGCAAGAACGATCACAGCATCAGCCCCTCGCATAGTAATTTGAGGCATAAAGTCGAATCGCTCTTGACCAGCGTTATCAAAGAACACAAACTGCCAAATCTCCTCAATATCATCACGAAGGAGCAATTGTTCAACTTCTTTGACTGGATGGAACTCTATGGAGTTGAAAAGGGTACGTACAAGCAAAATCCCAACAGTGTTTAGAGAAACAGTGGTTGTTGACTCCTCTTTTTCCCTACCGATGCGAAACCAAGTGTGTGTTGCATCAACCATATTTTCAGTATTTGAACGGCGTTGAGCTTCTGCGGATGGTTCAAAGAGATCACCTAACAGACATCGTAAGAACTCAGTTTTTCCTGCACCTGTGGATCCTACAATGTTAATTTTATAGACTCCCTTAAAACCATGTGGAATAGCTCGCTTTAGAACTCGCGTTACATGTCCAGTTGCTCTTATGGTCATTCCAAATTCTCCTGTTTTTATCTAAATAAAGATTTAATTAGGACATTGTTTGATTGAGCTGAATATCACACTTTTAATTAAGGTTACCAGTAAAATTTTCCGATGATTGCATAAACAAATATTCTTATGAGAATATACTGGATTGAACCTTATTATGGCTCCAACTGGGTTTCATGGGTTACTAGGATTATGGTTCGCTAGTAAGCTTGATCCAAAGCATAACTATGTCAGAGTTGGACTAGCTGCTGGCTCCGTGATACCAGATCTAGACCTACTTGGAAGTATTCTAATATTCATACTAACTGGCGATAAGGAGTTAGCTATTGCTTTCCATCGTTCAGTGACTCACAGTCTCGTGGTTATTATCGTAGTTTTAACAATCGGTTATCTTGTAAATTTATGGTTTGAACGTGCTCAGACAATCTATTTTCCATTTATTATTGGATTAATCGTTGGAATGGTGATTCATATCACACTAGATATGTTTTACTTTGATGGAGTAACATTATTTTGGCCTTTTCAACCAATTGGTGAAAGAACAAAGATTATCCTATTCACATACGAGAATCTATCTCCCGCTTTCAATTCATTGGAAGCGAAAATCATCGGAACGTTAGACGGCCATTTTGAACTGATTTATTATTTTGTGTTTGCTTATCTTGCTGATAAATATCAAAAAGATCAAGAAATGAAAATTGGCTTTGGATCAAAGAAGAGGATTATTCATAACTGGCCTAAGAAATTGAGAATGGTTTCATTTTTCTTGATAATTGAAGCTGTTTTTTTCCTCAGTCTGGCCTTTGTTTCAATTTCTTGGCCAATTTTAGATCGAGATAACTTTATCATACTTCTCTACGTCCCACTTACCCCTGTATATCTTTTAAGTGGACTACTTCCCTTTCTAATGCGTGAAACTATTGTACACCTAGGAAATGAGAGTTTTCAATAGAGGTATATGAAAATCGTGTAATAAAGATGAAAATGACAAGGAGATTTTATTGGATTATGAGATTGGAACTTGGCTAGAAGAAAACAAAGGCCTTTTTTACCTCCAAAATAACCTTTATTTGTTTTTAATTTCTTCTTTTATCTGATGAATGAAATTATTAAAACAGATTTCTATATCAAACTCTCTTTTTCTTTGTAATAAGAAATATAATAGCTTCTAGATTATATTTATAATAGCATAGGAGAAACTCGATATTGACTGAAATAGTATTGGATCCTTATGAAAGGTTAGCTGAGACTCTAAATAAAATCCCAAATGGTTTTCCAATGGCAGAGGATGGGATCCATATCCGTATCCTTAAATGGATCTATACTCCAGAAGAAGCTGACCTTGCAAGTAAGATGAAATTAATTGGAGAAACATCTGAAGAACTCTCATCTAGACTAAACATTCCTCTTGAAGGATTAACAGAAAAACTTGAGAGAATGACTGACAAAGGTCAGATACGGACTACTGATACAAGCACAGGAAGACGATTTGCAATATTTCCATTTGTAGTAGGAATTTTGGAAGAACAAGTCGATCGTATGGATGCAGAATTGGCTCAAATCATGGAAGAATATCTTCATAAAACCGTAGGAAAGGCTGATCTGTTTGAAGTGGAACCACCAATCCTAAAAATAATACCAATTAATCGAGTTATTGATTCGAAGCTTACAATCCATACTTACGAGCAACTTGAGCAAATAATCAACCAATCTAAATCTTGGGGTGTTCGAGAATGTATTTGTAAAAAGCAACAAGCTTTACTCAAGAATCCCTGTAAGTACCCGAAGACCGTATGTCTTACTTTTTCAAGTAGGGAGAATGCGTATAATGAACATACTATCTCGAAACCCACTACTAAAAAGCAAGCACTAGAACTGTTACAGCAAGCAGAAGAAGCAGGACTTATTCACTGTTCTATGAATATTCAATCAGGACATTATTACATTTGTAATTGTTGCACATGCTGTTGTGGTGTGCTTCGAGGCCTTACTGAAAGGAATCAGCCATTCGCATTTGTGAAAGCGAATTTCATTATGAGTGTGGATGAGGAGTTGTGTACAGGGTGTGGTACCTGCGTTGATAGATGTCAATTTAGTGCTTTAGATGTACCAGAAGAGATTTGTGAAGTTAATCTCCAACGGTGTGTTGGTTGTGGTGTTTGTGCTATTTCTTGCCCAGAAGAAGCTCTGAATCTGGTTAGGCGGCATCCACTAGAACCAGAACCCCCAGTGACTATTAGAGATTGGATGACTCAGAAAGCCATGTCTAGACAAGTAGATCCCTCAGATTTACTTTAACTGGGCTAGTCGCCAACGAATCACTTCAATATAATTTGGATTAATTTCGCAACCAATATATGATAATGAATGATTCAAAGCAGAAATCAAAGTAGTTCCAGCGCCACTAAACCAATCAGCCACAATATCTTCTGGTCAATAAGGTGTTCAAAACACTGCTTCAAAACACTGCTTCAGGTAATGGATCTCCTCTTCTATCTCTGAAAGAAACCTCTCCACGTCAGAATAAGTCCTTACCTCATTCCTCAGATGCCTATACAGGACTACACCTGCACATTCCGCCCCTTTGAGATAATCCTCCTTCTCTCTTCCCTCATGTTGGTATTTAAGTGGGGGATCAATTCTTTGGTAAAAGTCCCTCACACATTCATAAAATTCTGCTAAATCCATTGTCCTCTCCCATTCTTCGTAAACGAGATCAATAGTAGCTAAAAGTGTACCCATCCACGCTACGAGAAAGGGTTCGCTCATAGTCTCTTTGATCTCTTTGAGAGTCATATCAACAATCCTCATTCGCTCTGCTACATATTGCTGTTCTGATTGAAGAGCCGTGATGACTTCATTATCTGGAATGGCTGAAATACTACGGCTGGATGGCTGGAAATACCACCCTTGTCTGTAAAAACAACAAAATGACACAACAAAATCTGATGCAATGGGAGATTTCAAAGTATGTTAATACATTTTTTCTCCTTTTAAGGTTCTAGCGTGGAGAGTTGGATGAATGATTCTAAGCCTTTTGTTGGGTCTGTTTGGATAGCTAGGACTCCAAAAATCAACCTGAATTTGCATTACAAACACTGTTACCAAGGGAACTGGTATTTTTCCGTGTTTTGTCGCTAAATATTCCATATAGACGGGATTTAAGCCCTAATATTACTTTGGTAAAGTTTAAATACTTTTATGTCTTATTTTATGTGTTCTTTTAATTAAGAATATAGGTGAGGTTGAAAAAATAAAAAAAATTACTAAGATTTTTAAGACAATACTCTTTGGATTTTTTTTAATATTCATCATCCAAACGAGTATGATTGCCGTCGGAGCATCCTCTCGTCCTCCCATCTCCTACGGATTGATGAATTCTACAGTAGTAGCAGGTTACACTTCAACAGGAGGAGAAACGACTGAATCACCTCCAACTCCCTCTGAAACAATAATATCATCGTTTATTAATAGTACTTATGCAGAAATCTCAATACGTGTCAATAGTCAACTAGGAGAAGATGGAGATACTTTCAGTCCTGAAGCAGGTGCTATTGCTGGTTATGGAGATGACCTTGCTTACGAAATGGTTAATGTGGACAAAGCTCACAATTGGCAAGAGAGTTTGTATATCTCAAATCCAGGAAGCGGGGTGACCGTTGCTATTGTTGACACTGGAGTCCATGCTCACGAGGATCTTATGTATCAACCTGATGGTGTAACCCTAAGAGAAATGTACTACATTGACATAAATTGGTATAGATACTGGGTATGGGATTGGTACCCATTTTCTGGCCATTACGTGTATGTTTATCAAGCAACAAATAAGTACATAAATACAGTAGCCGAATGGACAAGCTATAGTGATTACGAAAACAACCCTGAGATGAAAGTTGGGGTGTATGATGGATGGGATCATGGAACTATCACTACAGGCGCGTTTTTACGGATGGCTCCTTATGCTAATCTCATAATTGTTGATGTCCAGGATACTTCAGATTGGAAAAAATTTGCTTATCAGTGGTCATTAGGATTGTTACATAGCTGGCATGATCCTGATATTGTTAGCTGCTCCTGGGGTTTTAAGAATGGTTGGTCAAATCTTGAGGCCAAAGTGAATGACTTGGTGGCCGATGGGACAACAGTATTTCTTGCTGCTAGTCATAATTATGATTATAATCATCCATATTATCCAGCACGTTATAGTAATGTCATGGCGATAGGAGCAGTCAACACACGAGACGAACCAGAAGAAGGAGAACGATGGGAGTACTCTAATTACGGGCCTGAACTAGATGTAGTAGCGCCAGGAGCACCAGTTTATACGACTAGTCAGTATGACCTCAATGGAGACTCTGACTTAAATGATTTTGATCA
>JAHQWW010000139.1 GCA_029856365.1 Candidatus Hodarchaeota archaeon | reverse complement strand
CTATTGGGTGAATTGTGTATTTCTATCCCGATTCTCTCAGTACTGGCTATCTCGTTGTTGTTAATATTCAAATTAGGGCATGAGATTGCAAATATGCCAACAGAAACATCTGAAATTCTTTGATTGGATATTGTCACAGCATTACAATTAACTAAAATGACTTGACCTGCTCCACTTGGAACCGTTCTGTCAATAATATTCTGCCAATAAACGAGTTCTTTTCCGTTCACGGAATTATTCTGTATAATACCTTGAAAAAAATCCTCAAGCGTAGGATTTTTTTCATAACACTCCCCTAGATCAGAACATTGAGCACCCCTGATAAGTAATCCATTATTTACTAAGATATTATCAGTAATCGTGTTATTTCTGGAGGAGGCAAGGATAATTCCATCCCCGCTATTGTTGACGATTATATTTCCTCCAAGCTTACTATTCCCTGTTAAGTAAAGAGTAATACCAGCATTATTATTATTAATGACACTATTCTCCAAGAGGGTATTATTCCTTGAATTTTCAAAGTAAATTCCCCGATCACCATTGTTGGTGATAATATTGTTTGAGAGTTGGCAATTATTTGACAAAATAAAGTCAATTCCTGTCCAATAGTTATTGACAATTGTATTGTCAGCTAGGATGTTATTATCAGAATGTTCAAGTCTTATCCCATAATTATTATTGTAAACTATGTTATTGAAAATGATATTGTTGTCAGATCCACTATATTGTAGATTTTCATCCCAACCAAGATAAATTCCAGTCAGATCGTTTTCTTTTATGGTATTATTAGCAATTATATTATTTTTACACAAGTTACCAACCCAAATTCCATCAGCTTTGTTATTAAATACAGTATTATTAACCACAAGGTTATTATATGACACCATTTCAAGTCTGATACCATTCATGCCATTGAAAGCAGTATTGTTGGCAATAATAATTTTGTTTGAATTAGAAATTGCAATACCTTGGGATTCATGGTTTGATACGAGATTATTTTCGATTGTTCCATGAGTAACAGTGCGGAGTACAATCCCCCCCCATGCTGTGGATAAACCATTCAAGTAATTGTTATAAATACAGAAGTATGATTTAGTATAACTAATGGCAATTAAATTACCATTAGGAGACGAAATATTAAATCCTTCAATCCGATAAGGATCTTCATTAGTACCTGAACCTGGGAATTCCACAAAATCGCTATCTGAAGATATGATGATGGGTTCATGTGGGGTATATTGTTGTGTTTGTGATATTTTTTGAAGATATGACTGTGATTGAGACACCTGATGACCAGAAAAATGATTTTCGGTAGTTAATTGAGGTTCTTGAAGAAGTACGCATGAATATATACATATTAGAAGAGATAGAATAAGTACAAACCTAGTTTGATTCAATTATTTCACTTTTTTTAAGCTTCAAATTAAAATTCATTGAGCGTATATACTTAAAAGATTTTGTTCACTTACCATCCCATTATACTGATAATGAGATAGAAAAAAAGATTTCTCAAGGTATTCTATACAAATTCTTGAAGAAAAGACGTGCCTGACGTATTAATACAACCCACGGATTTTCCTCTGTGTTTACGTCTTTCGTTAAAATGGATTGGAAAATAGATTGATCAATTGATAATTGTTTGATCATTAAGGCTAAAACTGGTAAGATAAATACTCCTAAAGATGACAATCGGTAGTATTTTGTTTTATCTAATTCTTCCTCTAAAGCGAGAGGAGCCAATTTATTAAGATTCATTGTTATTGACCTTTCAAAATGATTTGCTATCTCGTCTCGGGAAATGCCAGTATTTAGATTCAGGTGATCCCACACTAGCTCTTCTAAAATTTTGAAAGTATTAATGCCCCCTTTGCCGCTGAAGGTTTTATTCACATCTAGATCCAGTGGTTTATTCATCCTAATTTTCTTTGGTTCTTTTCCACTTTTTAATGAGGTCCAAAATCTTTCTGTTATCCTATTACTTTCAATGATTGAATTGTTTAAGAATCGGACAAGATTTTCCTCTCGATCACCAGATATATATCCTACAAACATCAAGTTGTCCCATTCTACCCCATGCATTGGATCTTTAATAAGATACGCAATGAGAACGTATAACAAGGCAATAAGACCCAATGGACTAATGGAATGGAAAGAAACCTGGGTTGAGCTGATCATTTTAACTCTTTCACGTTCAAGAATGTCGACATTGACTAAAGAAGTAATCAACCCCCGAACTTTTGTTGGTGTTACTGTAGTTTCCTTTCCCAAAAGTGCTGAAAAGATATCTGTAATTCCTTGAATTGTATTCTGGTCAGCTCTTTGACCTAAATATACTGCTATGAGACAAAGAGCTCGATTATAGTTCTCCAAAACTGAGAGTGTTTCAACAAGCTTAGTAAAAGGATCTTCTTCGGAAGTCATAAAATCTGGCCCTTATTGTTTCCTAGTTTCCTATTGCCCCTCCCAGACATCAAAAGCTGATGCATCACGATCAAAATCACAGAGACTTAAGATCCCTTTCAAACAATTTTGTTGATATTCAGCATAATCATCACCTACTGTTCTTAATGCGACTGTAGGGAAGATATCTTTAATGAGCTTTTTCTGCTCATCAATAAAGAATGAACTAACCTTTTCTTGGTAACTCTTTAGATTTTCCGAAGCAATGTCATACTTATTTAGATAAATTACTATTGCTTTAGTTGGGATCTCGAATTGTCGATAAAAATCCAGCTGTTCATTAAGGTCCTCACTAAGATCAAACATGCACAGAAACCGATTTGCGTTTCTTAAGACATATACTCGATAATAATCGGTGATTGGTGTCTGGTGGCCCCCAGTGCCGTACAGAACGTGTATGAACCCCTTAGAAGTGAACCTAATGAAATCTACTGTCTGAGTTGTATACATTTCTGGGCCACCTGGAGCACCAGCAATAATTTTCTCATCAGACGACGCTAAGGAATTCATGAAAGAAACGAAGACTGAAGTCTTTCCACAATTCATTGTACCTAAGATCCCGATGTTTACCATTAGAATCTGACCCATCCTAGTGCGATTTAAGTTTAGAAATGAATCCTGAGTTTCGATTAATATAACTAATGATGATTATTATAGGATTAATTCTTCTTTCACCTACTTATGTGTTAATCTGGGACAATTTTTTATATATCATTCGTCATATAATCAATAAACCCATGTTGATAAAGTTTGTTTAATAACTTACTTCATGTATTTTCGAATAACCGACTCTTAAATATGATTAATCAGTATTTAATCTTTCTAATACCGTAAATGGTGTTGATATATGTCAGATCCAGAATTCTATTTAGGAAGAATCGGGGAGGAACAATTTAAAATACCGAGTACTACCTTTTTAACTCATGCAGCTATTCTGGGCGCGAGTGGTTCTGGAAAAACTGTAGTATGTAAGTCTATTGTAGAGGAAGCGATTCGAGCGGACATTCCCATTATAGCTATTGATCCGAAGGGAGATATTGGTGCCCTTGGCATCGGATTTGGTGAATTTACTAAAGATAAGCTTCTAATTCATGCAGAAGTGGAAGCTGAGGATCGTGGGGGTGGAGATCCAGGGCAAATAGCTGAAGAGTGGATTGAACTTTATCAGGACAAGCTAGAAGATTCCTTTGGGGATGAATATACAGAGATTGAGAAAGATTTCTCAGACAAGGTGGCAGTCATTCTTATTACTCCCAAAAATTCTGCAGGTGTCCAAATTTCATTGACTCCTAACTTTGAAAAACCCCCAAACTATGATGAATTGATGACTGAATCTCCTGATGCTCTTTTAAGTACCCTCGATCTAAAGATTCAATTGTTACTCTCTCGCTGCGGGATTGGGACAAGTTCTTCAACTGATAATAGAGTCATTTTTCTTAGTAACCTTATCAGAAATTCTTGGGAGGAAGGTAAGCAAAAGAATGTGGAACTGGTTCAACTTATAGAGGGTATTCAAAACCCACCATTTGAAAAGGTCGGTTCATTAGAAGTTGATAAGTTCATCTCTAAAACCAAGCGATCAGAACTAGCAAGAAACATCAACGCGCTCATGGTACGGGCAGTACCTGGAGTAGACCTTGACTTTGATAAAATGATAGAATTGGCTAAGAAGAAAAATAAAACACCGATAATTGTATTTGATCTACGTAAAATTACAGATTCAGATGAGAAAAATAATTTTGTTGCTGAAATACTAGGAGAAGTTCAACGGTGGGCCTGGTCGAGGGGGGGGACAAGTCGATTACGAGCTATCTTGTATTTTGATGAATTATACGGATTTATGCCAGCTGGTGCATTAAGTCCACCTTCTAAAACCGCTTTATTAATAATTCTGAAACAGGCACGAGCAGCAGGTTTGGGTTGTGTTTTAGCCACCCAAAACCCTGGAGATCTCGATTATCGTGGGCTTTCAAACATTGCAACATGGGTTTTAGGAAGATTGGCTACTAATCAGGACATTGCAAAGGTTGAGGGAGCATTAAAACCAGTTTTTGAAGGAGCAGGGGGAACACCAGAAGAATTTTCGAAACTAATGGGGCAAATAAGAGCATTAAAACCAGGGAATTTTATTGCATATAATCCAAAATATGGAGTGAATAGGCTAAAGACTCGATGGTTACTGAGTCTCCATAAAGGCCCTTTGACAGATAACGAAATTAAAGTTTTGACACTTAGACCACCAAAGCCAAAAAAGAAAAAAACACCAAAAAAAGAAGTTGCTAAAGCTGAGGTAGTAGAAGAAGCACCAGAAATAGAATTTGAATTCAGTAAGAAAAAACCAGCAACGGGGAAAATCACCGAACGATTTCTCAATCCTAAAATCCCTATAAAGGGAAAGCAGCTAGATAATATTATTTTTAATCGATTAGGTATAAGTGGGGAGTCTAAAATTGATGGATTTTCTGTTCAGTTTGGAAGGGCAACGAATTTTTATTCCCCTCTCTATTACTCAACAACTCAGATTAACATTAAGCGGACAATTAAAGAAGGGTCTCTAGATTTCCCTGTTGTCATCACAGAAGAAATGACCCGATCATTTGATCTAAGTAGGAAGATTGAATGGAATGCTACAACGATTGAAGGGATTCACGCATCAGCATTACCACCTACTGACTTGCAAATCCAACCTATGGATGGAGTGCAGTTCTATAAACTCGATAAGGAAATAATTACCAAATTACCTGATAATATAATCTGGTATTTTACGCAGAATCCTTTCAAGGAAGCAGAGGCGATATATCATCATCAATTACGAGAGTTTGAAAAGAATGAAGTTGAGAAATTAGCTGGTAGAAAAGTAAGAAAAGAATTATCGAAGCTATCAACTCAAATAGGTCGCCTAGAAGAAAGGATGGAAAATGAAAATCGGAAATTAGATGAAACAATGATAAGATTGGAGACTCTCCAAGCAGAGAAGCGTGCACGTGATGCTGAAGGTAAATCAAGTAAAGCTACTGAACGCTCAATCGAATCTAGTGAGAATAAAATTGTAAGACATGAAGAAAAGATACGAGAACTACGTGACAAAATTAAGGACATAGAAAGTCAGCGCCAAGACTTAATGAAGGAGCAAGAATCGGCTTATGAGGAATTTCATAAGGCAATCGCAAGGTTAAAGGCAAAAGGGGTTCCTCAAGATTTTCTTCGTCCAGGAAAGGCCGATGTATCCATTTCTGAAAAAGCTATATATTGGATTCCCCGATTATTGGTACCTACAATGCTAAAGAAGGATAACACTGAAGAGGATCTGGGAAAACAATTTATAATTAATTTAAACTTATATAATGGAAATGCCGATATCACTTGTGATGGATGTGGTCCTCAGGTTAGTACGGAAAATTATTATCAGTCTTTACTAGAATCAGAAATATCTCCTCCTACTTTTATTTGTTTAGAATGCTTAAAAACGTTTTGCAGCGAACATATAACGTTCTGCTCTGATTGTGGTAAGAAAGCTTGTATTGATCATTCACAGGAATGTGCTGTCTGTAAGAAACCTTTATGCTCTGCTTGTGGTGTTGTTGACGAATCAACAGGTGGTATCCTTTGTAATGATCATTCTTGGAACTGTATCGTCTGTGGAAAAGGCTTTAGCGAGAAAATTCCTTATAAAATGGGTCATACTGAACAGAAACCTGTGTGTGAGGAATGTGAAGGTGACTACTTATTCACTTGTCCTGAATGTGGGCAAATAGAAGGTAAGAATATTGCTAAGATTTGTGATGGTTGTAAAAAATCTTTTTGTCCTGACCATATGTCTACCTGTAAAAAATGTCAAGCGTTGGTATGTAACGAATGTGGTAGAGTTAAAGTTAAGATAAAAAATGAAGAAGTAGTTGCTAGATGTGTGAACTGTTCTTAGATCCTTAAAATTTTGCCCCACAGCTCATACAACGTCTTAAACCATCACCTAACTTGACCCCACAGTTAGGACAGTAAGAGAATTTTGTTACAATTCATGGTGTTGGAGGCGTGTATTGATAGAATGAGTTGGAATTACCATCAATACAAAGTATATATTTCCGAAAAAGAAATGAGAATTGAGGTTTGAAAATGAACCAAATTATAGCATTTTGTGGATTACAGTGTGATAAGTGCCCTGCATTTATCGCAAAACAAGACAATAATCAAAAACTTCGTGAAAAGACCGCTAAAGAGTGGTCAAGTGGAGATTTCCAAATTGAACCAGATCAGGTTAATTGTGATGGTTGTCATTCTGATGGAGAAGTTTCCGTATTTTGTACTACATGCAGTGTTCGAAATTGTGCCATAGAAAAGGATTATAATACCTGTGCTGATTGCAGTGACTATCCATGTTCTGACAAACTTGAAACTTTATGGAAACAACTTAATAATCCTCAATCAAAAGTCACACTAGATAATTTACGTAACTAAAGGTTAATCAGGGTCAGGAAAGATTGAACGAACTGGTTGAGATAAAATTACTAAACACCTTTATCAATCAGTTGGTTATAAGGTAGTTCAGACTACAAACACTGGTTTTTAACTAATGAAACAGCTTTAATGTTGCTTTGTGGTGCATCAATCATTGAAAAAAGTTTTGCGAATCATTCGCGAGCTAATCATTCTTTCTCGGCCCGAATGGGGGTTTATTTTCGCTGGAGTGGCCTATATGTTAAGTCTTTTTTATCTACTACCTACAATCTCTCTTTTTGTAGGGTGGTTATCTATATATGCTTTCGCCTGTGGTCATTTCAGTCTTAACGGATTTTTTGACAAAGAGTCTGATTCCCTCAATCCCCGTAGTTTCTCTTTGCGAAATCCCCTTATCACTTCAGATCTCTTAACTCCACGAATTATCTTTCTATGGATCGGATTGTTATGGTTTGCTCTCATTCCACTCAATATTTTTTTTGTACCTAAAGCTCTGACTTTTCCTAAACTTTCTCTTGCTTTTTTTGCATATCTCCTAGCGGTAACAAGTTCTATCTCTTATTCAGTTCCTCCACTAAGATTTAAGGCAAGGCCTTTTATTGATTTGATTGTCACAGTCTTAATAATTGGATTCTTTATTCCATTCTATATTGGGTTGTTAGGAGCTGAAACAATTGTTGATGAAAGCCTATTGTTGTATGGTATTATTCTTAGTATATTACTAGTAGCAGGTATACATCTGCCCACAATTTTAACAGATCTGAATGTAGACCTAAAGAATGGGGAAATGACTACAGCTGTCTATTTAGGTTGGAGTAAGGCTTCCTATTTGGCTTCTATGATAATTTTTGTAAGAATAGCTGGTTTTACAATAGTTAATCTAATTTTGATGAACGCAGGTATCCTTACTCACAGTCTTATTCCATATATGTTAGGAATTGTAGAATTGATATTAGCTTGCAATCTTGCATGGAAAAAGAATCGTGAGGCAGCTCTTCTCTTGTGGAAAGTAGTCATCTTTACTAGTATAATCGGAGGAATACTGTTTGGATTCCTTTATATTCCGAAATAATCCAAGTATCAATATCAAAGAAGTACGAACCCAGATCTATTTCAACTCATCAAGCAAATTGAGAAAATCAGGATAAGGAATGGCGGTCCAGCTTTCTGCAAATGTTGCTCCCGCAGCACGTGAGAGGAGGGACACCTTCGCAGCTTCAGTCTCATCTTTTGCTTCAAATATATCCAGAAAATCATAGGGTCCTAATATAGCATAATGAGCAATCCATTTTATGCCTGGAACTTTTTGTTTTATCAATTCGAGCCATTTTTTACCTTGTTCCTTTCGTTTTGCTAGATCCTCTTGATCAAAATCTATTCGTGTAGCTAGCATATAGAGTGGCATAATTCAAACTATTTTAGATATATAAAAAAGGTTTTCCTCTAATAATGTAAGATTCACTATTTAAAAACAATGAAATCGAAAAATTTTAAAAAAATCTAGATAGTGTGAGTTGTATGAGCTTCAATGAATTTTTAGAAAGTAAAACTAGCTTATATGTTGGGAGTTTAATTTGTAGTCTATTAGGAGGAATTTTTCTACTTATAGATGATTTTGCTGGATGGTATTGGTATATCTGGGGAACTGGTTATGGATGGGGATGGATTGGATTCTCATCAGCTTTGGAAAACCTCCCCGATTCCATTTTAATCTTACCTCTGTTCTTTCTCGCCGCAGGAGGATTGTTTTATTCCTCTGTTCTTTCCTTACTAGGATTAATCAATCAAGAAAATCCTCCAGGGAAACAATTCAACTTTATTGGAATCATTCTATCTTTAATAACAGTAGTAATCTGTCTCTTGGGTGGATTCATTGTTGCCATTGAAATGATTATTGAAGATCTTGAATTTTGGTATGGAGGAGCTTTCTGGGGGGGTGTAATTGGTGGTGCATTGACTGCTCTTTTCATGTTTCTTCTATGGCGAGAGTAGGAACTTTCTATCCACTTTTTTCAACCTCCAAATTTAAGGAGAAATTTTATTTACTGAATATACTCCTGAGGAAAAAATACTCTTTAGAATGAAAAAAAGGTTTTGAGTGTGTCTTCTAGAAAGAAAATTATCGGGGCTACTAGGCAAAAAGATTTAGTGCAAATGTATGCTGATTATGTATCAAAGTATAAAGCAGGATTTTTTGCCAGTCTTGGGTTGGGAGTTGTACAAGGAAAGAGAGAAGAATTAATGATAAAAATGTTAGAAGGTTCTGTAGAAGGAGAACCTCCTCTAGAATTAATTGATTGTCACACTAGTGGTGGAGTATTTAATTTAGGGCATCATTATCGAAAAATCAACGAAGCGTTA
>JAHQWW010000138.1 GCA_029856365.1 Candidatus Hodarchaeota archaeon | reverse complement strand
ATTTTTTATTAATTGTACTATAATGGAATACAACACTTATTCATCAATATCACGTGAGTTTCCCCCTGAAGATGTTGAAGAATTTAAATTTGAGTAGTAAGGAAATAAGAAATCCTATTTTATCGATCTAAATATAACTCTCAAAACAATTTAGTAATGATTTTCTTTTTTACTATTTAATCCAAACTTTGATGACTAGCTGAGAAGAAAATCAGCCATTTTCATACCTTATTTTGAGTTAAATCAGAGTGCTGCTACCAGTAACCACTCCAAGATTTAAGGAGCCAGTCCTTGATTGTTTTTGAGTATGATGTGAGTTTTAAAATTTTATTTAACCATCCTGCAAGGGTGACTCCTGCTTCAATTTTGAACCTGAGTTGAATGGACCATTCATTAGCTCGGTTAGTATAATAAGCTATTGCCATTGGTGCATAGGGTACCGCAGCAACAAATGGGCCCCCAACGTCATATATTAAAAAAGCAAGTTTACATGTTAATTTGGGGGTTACACTTAGACCTGCTGATCCTGATATTTGGGGATTACCCCGTTTTGCACTCACATAACTATACCATATTGTACTCCAGCCAGATGTCTTATCCCATCTAACCCCTGCCTTATATATTGTCTCTAATGAGACCCAACTTGAGATCGATACTTTACCATAAGCATCGAATTCAATACCAGCATCTACGGTCAGTTGTAAATTAGCCCAGACTGGCACGCAACCTGCCCAAAAATAGAATCTATTAGACAACGTAAGTAATCTGTAAGTCCACTCTTTGTTATATCTTACTCCTACACCTAGAGAGGCTTCCACCTTTATTGAAGGGGTTATCTTCATCCATGACTCAAACCATTGTAGTTTCAAACCTTTTCTCTCCCAGCCCATGTACCATTGTATCTGTAATATGGGAGTCGCTCTCAGAGTAATATCTAGACCAACAGTTCCACCAATTCTCCAAATCTTTTCACAAGGTCTAGGAGCTATCGTATAACTCCACATTTTCGACCAATCCCCTCCAGGCTTACATCTTTTTTCAGTGATTTTACTTGGAGGAGGATTAGGATGAGAATAATTGATAGCGAATACCTTATATTGATCTAAGGCTGTTTCAAGATATGCTTCGTTGGCTGTAATATTTCGTTCAGTCACGACAATAGCTTCATCTACAATGATCCTTCCAGAAATCTCGGTCACGTTGGTTTGCATGACAGTACCTTCCCCAAAATCTATAGTCCAATTTAATCCATTGAGCTTGCTTTGATTATGGAGTGTGTTTCCAGCAGGTAAACTAATATTTATTAACCAGTTAGATATGTATTTCTGTTCACCTGGAAAAGATTGAAGCATTAACATCATATACTGTAATTTAGTGAACAAGAACTCAGCAACCAACGCTTTGTCGCTATCATTCCATGCTCCAATATAAATTCTCCACTCCAAACCCCCCATGTATGTAGCAAGATTTGATGAGTGAGCCGTTATTAAGATTCTGGTTTCATTAGTTGTGCTTAAAGGTATTATTTTGGATTGAGTCAGATTTATATCAAATCCGAGGAGAATCAGTTGTTCCATAGAGATTCCTTGGTAGAATGCCTCTTTAACTGGTGCATACTCGGTTCGCTCTGCTGGTGGGGCTTGTCCTCCAAAATCGAGTTGTGTATAGGTTACTCTCTTGGGTTCAACTAGAACTTCGGTACTCTTTTCGGTGTTATTATAAGTTCCATAAATTGTGTAGCTGCCAGGGAGAATGTTATGCCAAATGTAACCAGCATTAGATATATTTATTTTCGCTGATCCTTCTGGTCCACGATAATAGACATTTGTACAATTAACTAATGTTCCATTATAGTATCCTGCGATATATAGACTCCCTGTGTTATTTAGTGTTTTTTCATAGTTCCGTGCAGCAATAGCAAGGTCTTTTACGTTGACCTTTCCATCCCAATTAAGATCTAGTTCAGTATTCCAGTCCTCATCACCTACCATTGATCCAATGTTTCCAGCTATGACCTCGAGATCCTCCCTCCCAACCTGTCCATCACCATCACTGACATCTCCTTGCAATGCTACAGTTTTAATGCCTTTTTCCAAGCTTGTTTCATCAGTAACTGTTATATTATCCGGTACATCATATTCGACATCAGGTTGAAGAGACGATGTATTAGAGAAAAATGATTGTCTTAAGAGGTCTGCAAGTGGAGACTCCGGAATTATAATAGTGAAAAATATGTCAGCACTCCCATTGGTTTGAACTTCAATATCTTGTAGAATAGAGATTTCAACTTGAGTGGCGACACTCTCCACCTCTGCTTGAATCAACACTTTTCCGTCTGCTAAAGCTTCTGTGGCTTCGAAATTATAGCTATCATCAAAGATTAAAGGGCCTAACGGGTAATTTTCAGTTGGATAGTATTTATTGTTGACAATGTGGAACGTATCATTAGAGGCACTCTTAGTTAGGCTTCCACTACCAATCCCCATTTCATCGGTCTGCATAGCGGATACTGTGATGAATGGAACTGTCGAGCTGATAATATTTGTTGAATTATAACCATAGGTATTCCAGTAGATTACCAAATCACTATCATTATAATAATTGGGAACTAGTGTTGCAGCATCGGCTATTGGATGCAATACGATGTTTTTTGCCAAGTATCCTCCACTGGTTAGCCAATTATACACTCCAACCGCGTCCGTGTCACTAGGTTCACGAAAGAACACTATTTTTGTCTCATTGGGTTGGGTATAACTGGATGCCCATAACACAGTTCTATTCAAGAGTTCCCATATTGTAGTACTAAAAAAAGTTGGCTTGTACCATCCAAAATAAGCATATTTATTCGGATCGTTTATAATTAGAACATCCTTACTTGTAACCTCGGAGGAGGTTTCTGACATACCTAGAGGAGGCGTATTCACTGGCACTGTATTAAGAGATAAGCTTATCATGTTGGTGTAGAGTAGTATCACCACTAAAACAGTTGAGTTAATTTTCTTTTTCTTCATGATTTTTTGACTTCCTTCTTCTTCTCATTATAACCAACATGGCAACTACTGTAAGTACAATGATAGCAACTACTATTAGAATGTAGATATCTGGGAACGGTGGCAAACCTGTGGTGTTAGTATCGGTAGTGGAGGTGCCCCCCACAAATATATTCACTCCATCAACTGATAACATAGGAATTGTATTAATATATGGAGTTAGAATGAATGTGTCGATTCCATAGGGCATCGAAAAGTATATTGTGGAAAGATTTTGAGGAGGTATCTGTGAAAGGTTAAATTCAATCCATATTAAACTTCCATATCCAGGAGTTTTTTCATCATTACCAAGCAACGACTCTCCATGTAGAATAAAACCCTCTTCATTGTTAATTCTTGGAGTTACGGGCATTGGTGAATATTCAGAAAAAAAATCGCTCTTATTACCATTTGTATAACCGAGTTTTGTGGCTTTAAAAAAGGTTGAATTAAAATATAATTTTACTTGCCATGCAAAACTTTTCAGTGTTATATTTACAAAAACAGTAACGTTAAATGTATCCCCAATATCGGCAGTTGTTATACTCGACGGTTCTATCCACATTGCATTTGCAGGATGTGGTTCAGAGGGCATATATATATTCACATAGTTGATTGAATAACTTGGTGTAACCATTAAAAGTACAAAAAAAATGCTGGATAAGTTGAATTCTCCAAGCTTGCTGTTTTTCATGATAAGCATTTCTTCTACATCATCAATTTGTGATTATTAAGAATTTTGTCATTTAAAACAGTATAATCGTTATATGTCTGTTATGAACCTGTGTATTAGGAATATCTCAATGTCGCCTCCCGTACAATTCTTTGTTCTTAAAGGTTTTCAAGATATCCAATCTCTTCTAGTATAGATCAAATAATATTAGAATATAACAGAAGTTTGAAAATTAAGTTGAAGTACATAAATTTAATTCATAGAATAGCTAATCCAAATTTTTACATCATTAGAGAAGAACTCTTACACGATACAAAAGAAGAGAAGAATTCTTCTTCAGCTCCCAATTGAAGTGAGAGAAGATCTCCTTCCATCATCAGGTTTTGAATCTCTTCTCCGAAACCGTGGACGTTAAGAAATCATCCGATTATGTAACATATCGGCAAGAGAACTACGCCATGTTTTCCAAGCCAAGAGACTAGTGAATAGGAACACACAGAGGATAATACAACAGCTTATAATAAACCATTATTCAAAAGGAACTTGAACAGGCACATACATATCTGCAATGAGATAGTCATAGCTTGGCCGTAATAATCCTAAACATAAGGATATTCCAACGATCAGTCCAAAAACTCCATAAAGCAGATTTTCTAAGAAAATAACTTTTACAATACTTCTACGCTTTGTTCCCATGGCTTTAAGAGCGAGAAACTCCATTTCACGATCCATCCTTGCTAAAGACATGCTTGAAAAAGTGAATAAAACCAGAGCAACAAGACCTAAAAGACCTATGAAAATAAGCAGTCCCATTATCACTTCAACCATCGCTTCTGATTGGATTCTCTATTAAATGAGTTAGTAAAGGTGTTAATCTAACCTTTTACTACTTAATAGATCTCTAATCTTCACACCTGATGGAGAAGTCAATAAATAAGAAAAACTTTCACCAAACTCATCGTCGATGAAAATTGCTTCAATATTAACGAATTGGGAATTACTAAAAGCCATTTCTGAAGTCAGATTTGTTGAAATATTGGCCGAATTCATCATGAGAAAGGAAATCTTGATAAAAACATATTGAATAAAACCAGTTATTATTTCCAGAAGACATTTCAAGGAAAAACTTAATTAAGATAAATTACGAGTTAATTCTATTTGTAAGAATAATGATATTTACAGAGTTTTTTATCTCAATGCTTATTTTCATATCTTTCTTTTATTCTTTCATAATGCTATTTCAAGCTGCAAGAAAGAGTCCAATAGTTGAAATGAAGCTTCTTACCATTGCATCATTCGTTTCATTAATTTTTTTTGCTGGAATGGTGCTAACTGCCCTTTTGAATACACCCCATACATTAAATCCATTGACTGAGATTATCTTTCGGAGTGGTTTCGTTTTTGCTCAACTGTGTATTCTCACAGTTAGTTTTTCTTTTCTTTTACCTGATTTTCGACATAATTATACTTCAGTAGTCATGATATATTTAATAAGTGCTGTTAATACGGCATCTGCCCTGATCAATGGAACAACTCTTACCCTGCGAATAACGGAATATATTAAACTCAACTTTGATCCTCTAGGGTTCATTTTTTTCTCAATAAGCGCAATTCTAATAGTCTATGGTGTACTTCAACGATTAATTAACGTTTCAAAGATCGTTGAGGGTAGGACAGAAACAGCTATTTCAGTACGCTCCTCTTTGATTTTGTCAGTTATTATGATTTCATTCTTGGTATTGATTTTTCTTGATATCATTTTTCTATTACCTCTTCCAGGATATAGCTATTTTTTTCCCCTGTTAATCGGTGGACTATATCTGAATTACATAATCAAAAAGGATCCAGCCATATTTTTTCTTACGCCTGCTAGTCTTGAAGCTGTAATAATTATAGACCATAATACTGATCTTGTTATTTTTTCAAGATCATTTATTGACATAAAAGATGATTATAGTTTACAGGATTGGCAATTAGTTGGGGGATTCTTTAGTGCATTAAACATATCACTAAGAATAGCTATAAAGAGTGAAAAAGGAATTGACCAGATATCTTTTGGTGATAAAAACATAATTACAGCAAGAGGGAGCGAAGTATCCTGTGTATTAATTGTCACAGAAAGAAATTTTATTACTAGAGCCATCTCTCAATATTTGGTAAAGCAATTTGAACAACTCTACAGGGAAAAACTAATGTCGAAACCTCTTAGAAGTGCCGAATTCGATGATTTTGAATTAGTGGTGGCTTCTATTCGTCGCTATTTACCATTATAAATATTATAGTTCACAAAGGACCTAAGTACTCTTTCAAACTACTGACTCAAACACCTACTCATTCTTCTTCTTCCTAGAAGATAATTTTAGTCAAAAACTTAATCCATTGAAAAAGCTCCAAAAATTGCTAAATGAGTAGAGTTTCTAATAATGTCGACCATTGTTTCATGTCTTTCATGCGACTTGAATAATAAGTCCTTAATTTCTTTGTGCTTAGAATTAACTGCAGAAAGAGAGTCTTCATCAATAAAAAAGAATTGTTGATAGGGGATATTTAATGAGCTGATATGATCATCAAACTCGTTTTCAGGGATTTTTTCTAGTGATCTCAATTGTTGAGTCAATATAGCGATCATAATTTGAAGTTGAAATAAAAAAAACATTTTTAACCTACCTTGCTTATGAAATTCTTCATCTAATTGAATAAAAATTTCATTGAACCATTTTGAAACCCTAAATTTTCTTCTAGATAGATGATCAGTTAATTTTTCCGTTTCAAATTCTTCAATAATTTTATTTTCAGTCAATTGGTTTAAATAATAATAAATTCTGGACCCAGGCATACTAAGCTTCCTTTTAATTTCTGCAGATGTAGCACCTGGTTTTCGAAGCAGTTCTAAGACTATAGCTAGTTTATTTGGGTCACTCATTAAATTAAAGATTTTTGTTGAATCATAGATGGGAATTCTTGATATTTTTGTGGTATCATTATCTTTCATCGGTATTCAAATATGCCAATAAGAAAAAATTTATAAAATTATTGAATAGTCAACAATTTGATAACTAATCAAAATATTGAATTAAAATGAGTTAGGTGATGAATTTCCATGTTTGACACAAATGAATTGGAAAAACTTCTCAACGAAATAGGAGAAATCAATGATGCTATATTCCCTGGACACGTAATTATTGGCACTCTAGTTGTTATATTGGCACTATGGTGTTATTTAAAACCAAGCACGGTAAATACCAGACTGATAAAAGGTTTTTTGGCGATTTATTACGGGATAATCGTATATACTTGTATAATGTGCGTTTTGAATATGCAAGACATTTATTATTATCTCACAGTTATTGTACATATAGGAGTTTGTTTATTGTTTATTTTTAGCATTTTAAAAGATGAAATCATATTTGGTCTCCCAGAACAAGATGAAATCAAGTTTTTGTCTATATTCATGGCTATTTATGGTATTTTTCTCTATCCCCTTGTTGAATTATTTATGGGGTATACTTGGCCAAGGATCTTTGTATTATCCTTCTGTCCAATGGGCATTTTTGCTATCGGAATCATTATTACAGCATATCCTAGATCATCTGATTCTAAAACATATCAAGCACTTCTGATATTACTCTCTCTTGGAGCTGTCGTATTTGGAACCCGCACTGTCCTGATTGGGGGAATTTTTGACCTCTCCTATTTGATCAGTGGTATTATTGGATTCTTCATTCTCTTGAGATATGGAATGATGTCTCAGTTATTCGATAAAAAAGCAATAAGGTATGGTGATACTAATGAATAATATAAGTCAGATTAGCGAAAAAGAGCGTGAGCACCCTCATTGCCATTTAATTCAATTATTTTGTTTCATCGGGTTCTTTATAATCTGGTTTCTTGACTCTTTTATTATTACCTATCCAGCTGGTATATCCTCTCTAATCCCAATAGCTTTTAGATTGATCATATTTGGCATAATAATTTGCATTTCCTTTGCAATTTCACGCTCTTTACATAATATCTTATTAAGAAACGGTCATATCAAAGAACAAAACGGTCATAGACATCATCCACCAGATCAAGTAATAGATTATGGAGTAATGGCGTATGTACGACATCCATTATATCTTGCTATTCTTTTATTCTATTTCGCATTTGTAATCTTGACTATGTCAATTATTAGTTTTCTTGTTTGGATTATAATATTCCTCATTCATAACAGAATGGCTTCATTTGAAGAAAAACAATTGCTTATGATGTTCAAGGAAGATTATAGCGAATATAAAAAACGTGTTCCTAAATGGATTCCCCATCCCCTAAAACTAATTGAATTATAATTGAGATTAGCATTTTCTTTGATCTTATCTGTTGTGTGAAATAGTGATGCTAATCCAGCCTCTTACAACGGAATTCAATGAGTATTAATTGCCAATAAGGAACACAATTGCCTTTAGGTTATAATTGATACAATAAAAACAAATAATAGCTTGTATCAACGTACTATCGTTCGTTATTAAAATGGCCAATTCCGTATTATTACTTCAATTGATGAGCTCTACGATAATTTTCTAAATGGTTAGGATTTACTATGGTTCAGATTCTGAAAAAGGAAAGAAAAAAGAAGATAGAACGTGCAGCTCTTGATGAATTTTTGTTAAAGGGGTTCTTAAATGCATCCATGAGAAATATTGCTCAGAATGCCCAAACTAGTACAAGTAATTTGTATAATTATTTTGAAAGTAAAGAGAAATTGTTTTACACGATCACTGATAGGGTCTATAATGTTATAAACAATCTTGTGGGAGATCTTACACAAGCAGAAAGAGAATTTGGTAGAGATTTTTTTTTTGAACAAGTCAGTAATTTAATTGCACAACCAATCAGCGAATTAATAAAGAATCACCGAAAGGAATTTTTGGTAATTATGGAGGGTAGTCAAGATACAAAATATGAAAATTTTCAGGAAGAATTAGTAATAGTAATTGAAAAACATTTTACTGAACATTTACCAACAATTGAAAACACAATGATTCTAGATTTGGATGATATTTTTATATTCCATATTTTGGCAAGAAATTTGTTGGAGGGATTACTAGAAATCTCGAAACACTATGTTAATGACAAATGGGTGGATACTAATATTGAAGCATTAATGAAATACCATGTACATGGAATGGCTCAATTCTTCAAGTAAATATCTTCAGTTAAATTTGCTTTTTTGTCTTATCCTTCCTTGAACCTGCCTTTTTGAAGAAGAATATGGACAATAACCCTAGTAGCTTGCCGTCATGATCATATTTATATATTCCAATAACGAACAATCGATCGCTAATAATAATAATAGTGAACAGATGTTCGCTATTGAAGAGGTTGAATAGCTCATGAAAATTGTAATTATTGTATTCAGTCCTTCGGGAAATACCTTGAAAGTTGCAAAGATGTTAGAAAGCCATCTTTTAGAGAATAATATCCGTGTTCAAGTTGTTGATATTACACCAATCAAAGATATCTTCAAGTATAGAACATTTGGTCAATATTTGATGGAACATGTTGAAGAACATGACGTGCTTTGCATTGGATCTCCTGTTTATGCCCATCAT
>JAHQWW010000137.1 GCA_029856365.1 Candidatus Hodarchaeota archaeon | reverse complement strand
TGGCATATAATCTTTACTGTGTTTACTAAATCATCTTCAAGAAATTTATTTATATTCCAGTTATCAATCAAATATCTAACGACTTCCTGTTGCTGTAGCATCGAATTGGATGAGATTTGAGTAGAATAGAGAATAGAACTGGGAATTAGTTGTGTGGGATCAAAAGGTTCTTGTTGGGTAAATGAAGTATTTTTTGCTCTTATTTCTAACGAGGAAGGAATTAAAACTAGAAATATTACTAAGAGGATGATTTTAAATTTCAAATCTCTTTTTAACATTTGAATGACCTCTTTTTACTCAAATTCTTTCAGGTCGATAAATAAAATAACGGAGACATAGTGAATCTAATTCTTTTTGATGCAAAATGATGTATTTTACATCTCAAATACACATAACAACACTAAAGTTGTCATTATTGGCATTATCTTTTTTTATTTTGCTTGTTTAGGCCTCCAATGGGGTAACCAATTTTTTAAGTGGATCTTTCTGACCCTGATGGGTGGGAACGTAATCTCTGATCCTCTATCCGTTCCAAAACGAAAATATTTCATGAAAAAATATTTTAGGGGATGAATCATAACACCTGGTATCTCTGGTTCCTTAATTGTGAATAAAAGGCAAATTGAAAATAAAATTATTGTCCCTCTTAAAAGAAAAACAATGAGAATGTCATCAGTCATTTGAATAATTATTCCTCCGAAAATAGGCCCAAAAAACATTGCACAGCCATTTATTGTATTATAACTAGCAATTAATATCATACGATATTGAGGATGGACAATATCAAGCAAAAAAACTGTCAGAGAAGCATTAAAAAAACCCCACCCAATTCCCATTAATGACCAAGTAATAATTCCCCAAGCATAAAAAGAAAAACCAAAATAATATGGAAATGTGACTCCAATAGTACCTAATGAGACAAGAATACCTCCAATAATGAGAGGACGTTTTCTACCAATTTTATCAAGGAAATTAGTATGAACTATTATTATTCCTAATATTACTTGAAGGATAGTTGAAATACTTGTCAAAACTGAAGCCATAAAAAGGTTTATGTTATAAACTTCAATCTTTAATATAATAAAAAAAGGTGCTGCTAAATTTACACCAAAATAAAAAATACTCATAAAAAAAGTAAAACACCAAAAATTCCTAAATTTCTTTAAATATCGTATTACCTTATCATGAATGGATAACTTAGAGGAAGAAACTGGATAAATAATACCCTGTTCTATTACTCGAATAGGATCAACTCCAATTGAAGGTTTAAGTTCAGGAACACTAAGATAGAATATCAGTGAGGCCAATATTCCCAATAAACACGTCCATAAGAATAATACTAAAAAAGAAGTTCTCAAATCAAACATTAATGCCTCTGATAAAACACTTACTATAAATCCACCAATAAGAGTACCAGTAAAAGCGCCTCCCAATCCTAGCCAAGTTAAAGTTCCAACTTTTTTAGCTCGCTCATTTTGTGTAATATGTTCAGCAATTAATGTGGCTTGAGTTGGACCAGACGCAGAGTAAAAAAAGCCTTGAATCGTCCGAATTATTAAAAGAATCATGAGTTGGCCTTTTTTAATCAATGCTAGCGGTATAAAAAGGCAAAAGGAAATGAACCATCCCAATGTTACCAAAATTTTTGGTTTCTGTATCTTCATCGAAATATTAGCCCAAAGCAGTTGAAAGATACTAACTAATGAAAATAATCCTGACATCAATCCAATTTGAGTAGAGTTCGCACCTAAATTTTGAGCAAAAATAGGCATAAAAAGGTCAACGCCTCCTCTACTTGTACTCTCTAAGAAATTTGCTAGACTCCAGCCAATAAAATTTTGTTCTTGTTGGTGCTTTTCATTAGAATTATTGGTTCTATTTATATCTAGAACTGTAGGTTCAATATTTACGTTGGAATTGCTTTTCAACATCAGTAGAAAATCCTTCTTCTCTGGAGGTGTAACTACTTTTCACTGTACAAAGCTAAGAGATGGAAATAATTTTATGCATCATTGATTAAAAAATGATTAGTTTAAAATATTTTTTTCTTAACAATCTGATAAAGATCTGAGAAAGTGATTATGGCTCCCATTTTTTACGATTTAGTTTCAGACATATTATAGAAAAGGATCGTAAACAATAAACAATCATTAAATACTCTATTTCTGCCAGCTCGAGAAATGTTTTCTATTCTGTGTATTTATTGATTAATCTCCATTTTTTTTCTGAATGAGAGTAATATTATTCAATTTTGGTAATTATTATGATTATTTCCTTTTAAGAAGAAAAAATGGTCATAAATCTGTCTTTTTTCCCTTATTTTTTGTCTAACTTAAAAAAATATATTAATCCTCAATCCATTGTTCCTTTTTCTCTACTGACAACCATTTTTTTATTAGATCATCGGTTGACTCATATGTTATCGCAGAAACTGGTTTATTACTTTCTAGAAGTATTACTTCTACATTTACATGCTTATAATAATGAGGAGTCCCATGGATGCGATCAATTTTTTGTAAATCTTTATTTGTGATGTTTCTATATAATTCTCCTTTAACTGAACTCTTAATATCCTTAATAAGGATTGCATTATCTTTAGATCTTAGCCAACTTCGTCTGTAACCGCGTAAAATGGCTTTGTTGAAAGAATATCCTTTTAGATATTTATGATTCACATATCCTTTCATAAAAGAACCATAAATGAAAAGATTGATCATGATATCACTTTATACTAACGTCTAGTTCTTTATCAAGATATTCTTTTAGGATTCAAACCATAACCAGCTACATTTTAAACATTTATAGTAAGTCATAGATTCCCATTCTTCTTTTCGTCGGTTTCCAGCTTCCCAATATTGAGCTTCATAATAACCACATCTTGGGCAAATATTTCGAATTTTTGGATATATACTGAAGACCTCTTCCATCACAAGGGTTCTATCTTTTTCATTGTGGGGAATTCTAGTTATAACTAGGTATGATGCTTCTCTGGATTCTTTTTCAATTCCTTTTTTACAATAATTACAATATAAATTAATATAGCCCTTTTTGATTCTTTTCTTTTGTCTAGGAATTAAGAGTCCTCCACAACTTTCACAAAAATATCCCAATTATATCACTCCTATTAAAATGATAGCGATTTCCCTCCAAAAATCCGATTTGGATAACATTTATCCCTGAAATAAAAAGAAAATGAAAAAAAGAAGGAAAAATGCTCATTTTTTCCATTATTTAGTTGCTGCCAGTCTTATATCTGGTTCTTGGACAGTTTTACGTCCAGAATGTTGAGCAATCTCAACTGCATATTTAGCAATAGTGGTGCCATAGTCAGTTAAGATCTCGTTTAATCTATAGACTGCATCAGCAGAAACACGAAAAGCTCCTGCGTTTCGTATAACTTTCTCTACGCGAGCACTCGCAAAGCCCGCTTTCCTTTTCGGCTTTTTGGTCATTTTTCTTCACCTTTTCTCTGATTTAAGTTCATGTGAGTCTGTTAATATTCTCACAATAAGCCGATGTGTGTTCATTATATATAAACTTTACTCTTCTTTGTTTAAATAAAGATATGAGTTATAGAGATATTTGGTGGTATAATTGGTTAAAATTATTAAGAAGAATCTTCAATAAAAGACCAATTGTTCAATTTCATATTTGCTATTAGAAACCAATGATCAAAGGCCTTATCTATGTGAATATAAGATAATTAGATCTATTTTATGCATTAATTCTCAGGCTTTAATGTCTATGATATTAAGTCTAAAGCTTAAAATCAATTTAGTTTTCTTTACAAATTGCGATACAGTTTTAAGATTGAAGTAATTTTTAAACAAAGTTTCTTTTGTTGCTAAGTGAATTATTCACAATCAGAAAATATCAGATTACGTTAATTACATCATCCAATTCGGAATGCGAATGAATAGTTCTTATATCATTTTTATATTTAGTCTCAATTTGAAGAACAAGAAAGATTATAATAATGTGATGTTGTAACTGATTTACATAATATATTTTATATATATTATAGTACTTTAACCAATTTTCTTCTAATATTCATAGCTCTCACGGATCAAGAAAATGAAAGATAAAAAACAAATTCTCTTTGAAAAAGAGTTGAATAAAATTGAAAAACAGTTAAAAGTAGTAACTGGAATTAAAACACGACATAAATTATTAAAAAGACAGCGAGAATTAAAGAATGAGCTGAAAAGTACAAGTAAGCGTAAAAAGTCATTCTGATATTCATTTTTAACAAAAACCTTACATATCAGGTTCATCAAGAAAAAAATAAGATAAATTCGCTTTAATATTGTGGGAGAGTGATTTTAATTAACTCCAAATGTTTCATAAGAATTTCATCATCTACAACTTGGAACTAGAGCTATCAAGAGAGATAAGCTGGTATTTATGTTTGCTGCAGAATAGCTAAGATCAGATTTATTTTAGAACAGTTCTATTAAATTAAAGATCGCTAATTCATAAAAACCAAGTTTTGATATAAAGATCATTAAATATCTTCATTATATTGAATACATAAGGTTGGAAAAGATACAAGTAGATTTTGGTCTCACTAAAATCTAGGTATGAAAGGAACCAATCGTGTATAATTTGAAGCCTGATAATAGAAGTTGACTTTTTCAATCGCATCTAAAGAAAAACTAGTTTCTTGAAATATTTCTTGAATAGAGAGACCTGATTCTAATCTTATTAAAATGCGATCGACTTCTTCGGAATTTAATCCAAAAAAGAAGTCATAGGCTGGAGGTTTTTTGAATTCCTTTGTATTTAAATATTCTTGAAGTTTAAGATGTTCAGCTAGTTGAATGACTTGGGTTCGGTAAAGATTGGCCAATGGTAAAAAATCACAAGCGTGATAAGTACCAAACTTTGTAAAGAATCCTAAAAGCCGTTCAGTTTTGTTCGTAGAGCCAAAGACGGATTTATTTTCCGTCTCCGCTAGTAAGAATGCTAATAACATTCCCAAACGAATTTGACTTTTGTGATAGGCGATGGTTTTCTGAATAAAGATCTCCCGTGGCGATGATGGCTTTTCTATTTGAGGTATGAAAGTTTTTTCTTCAATTTCAGTAGCTGCCATACTTTTTAAAAGAAAATAACTCAAATTATAGTTAAGAACTGGACTAGTATCATAAAACAGTGGCTCCCCCTCATAAAACAGCTTTCTAATCTCTCTGAGGGCCCCTTCCATGTTAAGAACTACAATGTTCTCTTCAGGAAGACTTAAATAATAATTTATTTCTTTTAAAGACATTCTTTCCTTTGGTGCTTGGTAAATAAATCTCCCCTTGGTTACTAAAAGTTTAACATTCTCATATCCTACTATTTCTTTAGCAATATGAACATTAATTATGGATTCAACACAATCACTGAACATCACAATAAGGCCATCAATATCTCTTTGATTTAACTTAGTACGAATAAAATCAATGATTTTTGATTTAATAGTAGCTGCATCAATTCTCAGATTAGCTTCAATCGTCATTATTTTTCTCCTTTCTTAAGTAATGGGAATTTCAATCCTTATATTTATTCCAATCTTTATAATGTTTTACATGATATTCCTATAGCGTTCTTTTAATATAATTTGTAACATAATGATGATGATCATTTTTCATAAAAAAGAATAAAAGTAGATACTCATCCACAATACATAATTATGATTTCATTAAGGTTTTCCACAAATCATGTACAACAAATTCTTTTAATAATCCTTTTAATTGTAATAATAGGTTTTTCGACGCTTTTTTATTTATTAAATCCACGTCTGGGAAAAATACTTCTTTTTTCACTGATTTTTATTATAACCTTCCTCTTAATTGCTAAATATCATCATCAACAAATTACTATCATTTTAGTTTCTTGCTTAATTGCATTAACTTTAGCAATTGTTTTACTAGAAGACTTTACTTGGAACAATATGATTGATCACTATATAGAATGGGAAGTTCTAGCTGTAGTTTTTGGTATGTCGCTCCTAGTCGAGACAATATCAGAAACAGGATTGTTTGACTGGTTAATCATAAAAATGTTAAAAATTTCTAAGGGGGAAGTGTTTCCCCTATTCGTTTTAACGTTTATATTGACTATATTATTATCATCTGTGTTAGCAAACGTTACAGCAATGATTCTCGTTAGTTCAATGATTATTACTACTTGTAAAAGTCTTGATTATGATCCTACTCCGTTTATACTTGGTGCTGTTCTTGCTACGGATCTTGCTGGCATGGCAACATTAGTATCTTCCTTACCTGTAATTTTAGTAGGAGCAAAGGCAGGAATCGGTTTTATTGAATTTCTTGTAGTTTCGTTACCCTTTGTGCTTATGTCTATACCAATAAGCATTTTTTACATGAAAAAATTCTTCCCTCCAGAGAAAATTCCACTTCAGTCAACATCAACTGGTGTAGATACACGGATGATTTTATCTTTAGATCCATGGGCAGTAGTAGATGATGTAACGAAATTCAGATTTGCAATCGTCTCATTAATAGTAACTATCTTTGGATTTGCTCTTGCTCAGCCCTTGAACATACCTATTGGTGTTATAGCTGTCTCAGGCGGAATAATAGCAATAGTACTTACAAGGCCAGACGAACATCAACTTATTTCAAAATTAAATTGGAGCGCTCTACTTCTATTTGCAGGTCTTTTCATTTTGGTTGGCACATTAGAAGAAACTGAAGTATTGATTGATATTGCTCACTGGCTTAAAGATATAAGCAGAGGTGATCTCTTTCTTTCAGGTTTTCTTATCATTATAATTGCAGGATTTTTTAGTGGACTTCTGGATAATATACCTGTTACAGCAGCCCTTCTCCCAGTAGTAGAGGATATGAATACAGCTCATGTTGATTCGAATCCTCGTTATCTTTGGTTTATTTTAGTTTTCTCTGGTGCTTTAGGAGGAGGATGGACACCTTTTGGGTCGGCAGCAGGAATATTAGCTGTGTCACTATTAGCAAAAAAAAGACGGCCATTAAACTTTAAGTCCTTTGTATATTGTTTTCTCCCCATATCAGCATTTCTACTAATCCTTAGCGGTATATATCTTTCAATTTTAGCTTTAGTCGGTTTCATTTAATATTAATGGAGCATTTGTCATCAATAATTTTATTAAAAATGAATGATTTTATACTCAAATTTAGTTGTGTAAATTCGTCAATTGGATGACCATACAAGTCATATAAGATATCTCGAGGCTAGATTATGGATAAAATCATAGAATGTGTTCCCAATTTTTCAACTTCTGATCCTACAGTAATAAAAGCGATTACTGACGCGATTGAAGCTATTTACGATATCAAGTTGTTGAATGTAGACCCAGATGTTGATTATAATAGAGTTGTTATTACGTTTGTAGGAACCCCAGAATCTGTTGGGGAAGCGGCATTTCAAGGTATTGTCAAGGCTACTGACCTTATCGATATGAAAGAACACAAAGGTGAGCATCCTAGGATAGGCGCAACTGATGTTTGCCCATTCGTTCCTATTAAAGGAGTGACAGATGAGGAATGTATTCAAATAGCTCGTCAATTAGCTGAAAAAGTTGCTAATGAATTGAAAGTTCCTACTTACCTATATGCAAAAGCAGCTACTAGTGAAGAAAGAGTTAGATTACCCAACATTCGTAAAGGAGAATATGAAGGTTTACGTGAAAAAATCGTGGATCCAAAATGGAAACCTGATTTCGGTGAACCAATCTTTAATGAGCGCTCTGGAGCATACGTTATTGGTGCTAGAGATTTTCTTATTGCTTATAATGTAAACATCGACTCAGAAGATGTAGAGATAGCCACTGCAATTGGCCGTACCGTCAGAGAATCGGGATGGTGGGTAGAAAAAGATGGACAGAAAGTGCGAGAACCAGGATTGTTCGAAGGGATTCAAGGCATGGGAGTGACTCTTGAGAGACCAGATCGCAAATTAACACAGGTTTCAATGAATGTCATGAATTATAGAGAACTAACTAAACCCCATGAAGTATTTGAAGAAATAAAAAGATTAGCTGCTGAAAAAGGCGTAAGCGTGACTGGAAGTGAAATTGTTGGTTTGATTCCTCTTGAAGCTATTTTGATGACTGGGAAATATTATGCAACAAATGAAGAGGATGAAGGTCAATTAATAAAAATCGCTATAGACAATCTTGGTTTGAGTGATCTTGATGAGTTCATCCCTGAACAGAAGATTATAGAGTTGATGATAAAATGACTGAAAGAAATCTAGTCGATCTAACTGTATTAGAATTTATTGAAGAAGTGGCGTCAGATAAACCAGCACCAGGAGGAGGAAGCGTAAGTGCATTAGGTGGTGCATTGGGTGCTGCTTTAGCAGTCTTAGTAGGAAAAGCAACGATTGGAAAAGAAAAATTCGTTGATGTTCAAGAAGAAATGGAAAAAGTGGTTTCAAGAGGAACAGAACTCTACCAAAGGTTAAATAAATTAGTGGATAAAGACACTAATGCCTTTAACCAAATTTTAAAAGCATATAGGATGCCCAAAGATGAACCAGAGGTTCGGTCTACGGCAATTCAATATGCATTGATACATGCAGCAGAAATTCCTCTTCAGGTCGCAAAGATTAGCTTTGAAGTCTTAGATTTGATTTTAGCTGTATCTGAACGGGGAAATAAAAACGCGATAACCGATGCAGGTGTTGCTGCTTTATTTGCTGACTCAGCCGTCAGAGGAGCAATATTCAACGTTAAAATAAATATGTTAAGCATTAAAGACGAAGAGGTAAAATCTAATTTTAAACATGATATAAAAGAAATGTTAATTGAGCTTGATTCTAAAAGAGAAGCCATAATAAAAGTTATTGAAGACGAACTTGCATGATTTCATTCATTTTTCCTTAAGTTTATATTAAATGTGCATTCAATCGGAGTTTTCTCTAATGGTAACAATATTAGATGGAAAGGCCACAGCAAAAACTTTGAGAGAAGAATTAAAGGTTAGAATAAAGAAATTAGAACGAGAACCAACTTTGAGTATTATTTGTGTAGGTAACGACCCAGCTTCAGTTATTTATGCTAAGAACCAAGCGAAATCATGTAAAGAGATCGGAATTGATGCCAAAATTCACCAATTCGATATAATTAACGATTTAAAGTTGATTGAATTTATTTCAAATGAGTTAAAACACGAAGATGCGATAATTGTACAATTACCACTTCCAGGTGGCATGAATACTGAGAAAATTCTTGATGCAATTCGTCCTGATCAAGATGTCGATGGATTACATTATGTTAATGTTGGTCGTCGATTATTTGATTACGAAGATGTTTTTTACCCCTGCACGCCATTGGGATGTATCGAGATTCTTGATCGGTATAATATTGAAATTGAAGGCAAACATGCTGTTGTTGTTGGTAGATCTCACTTAGTAGGACGACCATTAGCTACCATGTTAGAAAAGCGAAATGCAACAGTGACACAATGTCAC
>JAHQWW010000136.1 GCA_029856365.1 Candidatus Hodarchaeota archaeon | reverse complement strand
ATCCTATTAAATACTCCCGTTTTTCTGAACCTGTCTTAGATGCTATTAGTGAAGAACCTTCATATATTTTCTTGAACGAAACAACACGAATAATCGTAAATGCAACATCTGGAGCCATAACAACAATAAACGTAACAAATGGGTTGATTTCACATCGTCTTTATCAACGCATCATTCCTCAGATTCCTTTAGGTTCTAATATTCCGATTGTAGTCAATAATAATACTACAGTTAATATAACACTGTGTGCAGTTATACAAGGAAATGTCTTTTTGAACGATGGGGAATACCTGTATATCGCATCTGAACGATTTCAAGATTTTTTTAACTCTGATCTCGCTAAATGGTTCGTTTGCGATCTTAATAGTGATAGTGAATATAGTGTTGAAACCGCTCAGGTAGTCTTAGAAGCTTCTCACCCCGAGTTCAAAGAAGTAATTGGAGTTACATTTTTTAAGGAATTGATAGAAGAAGGACTTGTCTTTCAGACAGCAATTTTTCAAGTACTCTTTGTTGAATCATTTATTCTAGCTGCAATGGCCCAATTCATCTGCATTCTCATTTCTACTTTACGAATGGAGAGAGAAATGGGGATTATACGTAGTATGGGATTACATAAACGAAACATTTTTGGGATATTCATGTCTGAATCTACTGCATTAGGAGCCTCAGCACTCATAATCGGTTTGATCGATGGATTACTAGGTTCTGTTCTTCTTGCTTGGTATATTTCGCTTAGTATTCCAATTGAAATCCAATTCCCACTCGATCGTGTATTCTTATGGGTCATTCTTTCTTTCATGATCACATTAGCCAGTACAATAATCCCTTCTTATAGATCAAGTCAGAAAAATATCATTTCAACGATCTCTGGAAGACCGATGGTTCAATCTTATATTGAAAAACCCATGAGGCCATTTTTCTATGGTTCTTCAAAAGAAGATCAATATCAAAAACAGCTGTATCCTTACCAATTAATTATTGAGTCCTCGCTATTTCCAGATTCAACTTCAATATGGTCTTTCCTGAAAGAGAAAAAGCTCCAAATCCAAACAATATTCTTAATGTTGCTTGCCATTGTAACTTTGAATTATATATTAGATGCTCAGGTGATTGTTCGGGGTTTATTGCCTTCTGATATTTTCTGGCGGCTCTTTTTATTATTCCCTGGTTTTAATCCTAATGGAAGTAATTTCATTCTCATAAATCCATTATTGCTATTTTTAGGTCTTGCGGTCATTGGCCCTATCTCCTACTATTTTTCATTTGAAGTTTTCCCTGATAATTTAGCCAAAAATGTTATTAAGAGCTTTATTTTTGGTCTTATTAGCATTGTTGTTTGTTATATCCTAATTACTATTATTCAGATATTTTTTACTTTAACACAATCTTTCTTAGTAGAAAATTTTTCCACTGATGCAACGGTTTCAGAGATTTACAGTTTAGCATCCATTCTATTAATATTTCTTTGTCAATTCCTAATTATCCAAAGAATCTGGGCATTTCTAATCCTTCAGGGGTCAAATCCAGATCTTTCATTAAAAAACAAATTAATTTGGACAAAAAGAACTGCTTCAAAAGGACAGTTAGGATTCGTTATCTTACTTTTATTTCATATTTCAATTCAGGCGATTCTTTTTCTGTTGACACTACCACCACATGCAGATTATTACCCTCCTTCAGGAGCTTTTACTCTTGATCCTCTTCTGTTTTTAATTATTACAGGTTTTGAGGTAGGATTTTTCCTTTTACTCATTATATACCAACTTATCCAATTTAGTAAGCAGGATCATTTATTCTTAGATGATGCCCTTGTCAAAGGAGGGAAAAAACCTGAAGAAATCACTCAACTGAAACCAAAAGCAACATCCATTACTAAAAATTTGCTACCAAGTGAGAAATCAATGAAACTAATCGAGAAAGATGATTCACTGTGAGTGAAATTAGTTTATTTACCCCTAATGATCAACACTGAATATGAATAAGACAATACAAACCATGGAAAGTTGGGCAGGGATTTTCAGTAGACAAGGGGTTGCATAACATTTGTTTTAATAATAATTATTCAAAACAACAGTTTCAAAAAACTATTGATAATTGCTAATAGAAGTCAAATGAATCCAAAGAATGCTCTACAGGGGTTAAATAACCCAGCAATTATAGTTCATGGAGGTGCTTGGAGTATTCCAGATGATTTAAAAGCTGAACATCTGGTTGGAGTCATTAATGCAGTTAAAACTGGTTATCAAATACTAGTTGAACATGGAAGTGCTCTTGAGGCCGTTGAAAGGGCAGTGGTTTGTATGGAAGAAGATCCTACCTTTGATGCTGGGATAGGTTCGTTTTTAAACGAGGAAGGATATGTAGAACTGGATGCTCTAATAATGGACGGTAATACACTTAATGCTGGGGCGATCGGTGCGGTCTCTAACTGTCGTAATCCTATCATTCTTGCTCGAAGGTTATTGGAGAAAATAAATTCACCAATGATGTTAGTCGGTCGTGGCGCTGATAAGTTTGCGGAAAAAGTAGGCCTGAGTTGTGATCCAAAGGAGTTGATCATTCCTCGTGAGCAGGAACGATGGGAGAAAGGGAATGTTGGAAAAGATATTTTCTCTCCAAACGCAAAAGGTACAGTTGGGGCAGTTGCAGTAGATATGAATGGACATCTGGCTTCAGCGACCTCAACAGGAGGATCTCCGTTTAAAATGATAGGACGATTAGGAGATAGCCCGCTTATTGGTAGTGGTGGTTATGCCAGTGAAGTTGCAGCAGCTTCATCTACAGGTCATGGGGAGTCATTTATGAAGCTAAATGCGGCAAAACTTGCCATTGATCTTGTGGAACAAGGTCATACTCCACAAATGGCTGCTAAAATCGTTATTGAAAAAATTGCTAGTATTAATGGTTATGGTGGAATTATAATAATTGATAAACAGAGTAGATTAGGATTTCATTTTAGTACCACACGAATGGCTTATGCGTCGATCTCAAAAGAAGGCCATTTAGATTCAGGAATTGATCCCAAATAGAGAGGCATATCAAACCTGTATGATTATTCTGGAGTAAAAACTATTCCCCGTTTTTTTAACTGGTCGAATTCACTAGAAAAACCGAGTTCCTTTAGAATTTCTTTTGTGTGCTCTCCTAGCAGGGGTGGGGGACGTATTTCAACTTCATTATCATAGTCGAGGAATGGTGAAGCAAATAGAGACACTTTTCCTGCTACTGAGTGATAAATATCCAGAAGTCGTGATTTCACATTTAATGCCTCCCCTACTGTTAAAACAGGAGCCCCTGGGACATCATTTTTGGAAAACCAATTTGTCCATTCTAATTGAGTTTTTTGAACAAAAATTCTCGGTAGATCAGATTCACAGGTGTCGAAATCAAATTGTTTTCCGGTAAGATCCTTTCGGTCAATTGCATTACAAAAATTATGCCAAAATTTTGCCTCTATTGGTGCGAATGACACATAACGATTATCTTTAGTTTTATAAAGCCGATAAAATGGATTGTACCCTGATAATACGTGCTCTTCTCTTTGTGGTTCACCTAAATCCGCTAAATAAGTAGCTGCAGCAACACTTACCCAAGGAATTAACTGCTCAGTCATTTTCACACATAGAAATTGAGCTTGTTTTTGACGGTTCAATAAAGCTGCAAGAATGGAGATTACAGTAGGTAGACTTCCACCCCCGATATCAGCTATTGGAACTCCAATTGGAGTGGGATTTTCTTTAGGCCCAGTAATGTTAAGAATTCCCGTTGAACCAACATAATTCAAATCATGTCCTGATCTCTTATCCTCTAAATCATACCCAATCAACGAGCAGTAAATTATATCGTGCTTTAAGTTTTTAAGTGTGTTAAAATCGATTTTCATTCGTTTAGTTGTTCCAGGACGAAATCCTTCGAGTACAACATCGCTAGTCTTAACTAATTCATAAAAAAGCGTTAATCCATTCTTAGTTTTAAGATCAATGGCAAATGACCGCTTATTCCTGTTAAGTAATAGGTAAATGACTGATTCTGATTCTATAAAAGGTGGAAAGTGTCTTACGTTATCACCATTTGGAGATTCAACTTTGATAACATCAGCTCCAAAATCACCCAATATTTGACTTGCTAAAGGCCCTGGAAGATTACTAGTTAAGTCCAGAATACGAATACCAGAAAGAGATTGACGGAGGGGCATTGTAAATCGGTTTAATTTTTAAAGATGATTGAATATAAAATATTTCTTCATATAATTGCCTCATCTTTGGTGATGTGCGAAACTACTAATCAACAAGCGTCAATTATTTAACTGAGAAGCTTAAAAGATAAATTAAAAAAGGGAAGAACGGAGAGTTACTAAAGGATGGATCGTTTTCCTTACATTTAAAAGCATAAAGTTATGTTTTAATTCTTATTTTTGTCAAAGTACAACCCAGACTCTTCTAAAAGACTTCTCAAATAACATCAGACTTCTTAAAAAGGGAAATTTAATATATTTCACTTATGATAGATACACAGGTCGATGATTAATGTCCAAAAATGAATCAATGAATGAAAACGCATCAACTGTTTCCGAAATCGAAACATTCAATATAGATAAAGAGAAAAACTTTTCAGAATGGTTTACTGAAATTGTAAAGCGAGCAGAGCTAGCAGATATGCGATACAATGTAAAAGGTTTTGTTGTTTATAGAGCATTTGCAACAATTGCAATGAAAAAGATGTTCGATTATTATGAGAGAGAATTAGATAAATTTGGGCATGAGCCAGTAATATTTCCAATGGTGATTCCAGAGTCGAATTTTCAAGTAGAAAAAGATCATGTGGAAGGATTTACCCCTGAAGTATTCTGGATAGAAAGAGCTGGTGAAGAAGTACTGGAAGAAAGATTAGCTCTTCGGCCTACCTCAGAAACTGCAATGTATCCATTATACTCCTTATGGGTTAGAAGTTGGAGAGATCTACCATTAAAACTTTATCAAAGTGGTAGTGTCTTTAGATATGAAGGCAAATCAACACGTCCTTTCTTAAGAGGGCGTGAATTCATCTGGATTGAATCACATAATGTTTTTAAAACGATGGAGGAAGCTATTGCTCAAACTAGAGAAGATATGCAGATAGCTTACAATGTAATGACCAAAATTTTTGGAATCCCAATTATCTACTTCCAAAGGCCAGAATGGGATAAGTTTGCTGGTGCTGTTCACACATACGCAGCTGATACTTTGATGCCAGATGGAAAATTCTTACAATTGCCATCCACTCACCTTTTAGGATCCAATTTTGCTGAAGCATTTAATATTACTTATACAGATCAGAATGGTGATGAGAAAATAGCATATCAAACTTGCTATGGCCCAGCAATATCACGAATATTTGGAGGTATGATAGCAGTTCATGGAGATAACAATGGATTGATTTTCCCCTTTGATGTTGCACCAAAACAGATAATTATCATCCCAATTCCTAAGAAGAAAGATATTAAACACATAGAAGAATATTGTATTGAAATTGAAAAGATTCTTGTTAATGAAGGATATCGAGTAAAGATTGATTTGAGTGATGATAGACCTGGAGATAAATATTATTTCTGGGAAATGAAAGGAGTACCCTTACGGCTTGAGATCGGCAATAAAGAAGTGAGGGAAAAAAAGATAACACTTTTCAGACGTGACTCAAGAGAAAAGATAACATTTCCATTCGACGATCTAGTGAATACTATTGCAGAGTTAGGTGCTAATTTAACAAAGAATCTTCGCAATAAAGCCCAAAAAAGATTCAATGAAAGTATTACAGATGCAGAAACTTTGGATGAACTAGAAGAAAAAGTAAATGATAAAAAAATATGTAAAATTCCATGGTGTTCACTTGATCTTGATGGAGAAGAATGTGCTATGGAAATTAAAGACCAGTTAGCAGCCACAGTGAGAGGAAGAGATATGCGTGAAATAGATGAAGATATTCGTCCAAAAGAAGGAGAAAAATGTTTCATCTGTGGAAAATCAGCAACTTGTTATGTCTATGTGGGAAAACAATATTAAATTATAGACAATTTTTGATTGTATCTCACGTTTTTTTACACTAAGATCATGAACTCTTATTAGCTATTAAAAGGTATAAATTCTACACATTCTAGTGAAAATCAATGGAAAAAGAGAAAAAACTGAGAACGGTCGCGACAATTCGAGCACGATCTTTCTCTGTTAATCTTGATGAGGTTGAACTTCCTTCAGGAAGGGTAACAGAACGAATACGTGTAATACATCCTGATGCAGCTGCTTTGGTACCTATTTTAGAAGATGGACGGATATTATTTGTAAAACAATTTCGCTATTCAATCAAGGAAGAGACCCTTGAAATTCCTGCTGGAAAAATTGATCCAGGTGAAGACCCAGAGGCGTGTATTCGACGAGAATTTAAAGAAGAGACTGGTTATACAGTTAGGAATCTCGAACTCATTTTGAAATATGTACCTGCTATTGGATACTCTTCCGAAGTTCTGTTTATTTATAAAGGAACAGGTATAATTTCCCAAAAAGGTAATCTGGTCTCATCTGATGAAATTTCAGACCTAAAAATCCTATCATTTGATGATATTCGTTCTTATATAAACAAAGGAATAATTAAGGATGGAAAAACGTTGATAGCTTTATATACACTGTATTGTAACTGCTTTAAGAAGGATGGGTGAATATCATAACTTTTCGATTGACTGACATCATTGAGAAATTTACTGTGGTCGATCTATCCAAAGATTCTCTTAATTGGAAACGAATAATTATCTTTGGAGGGATCTTTGGTTTGTTTAGTATAATAATGTTACTTCTTTTAATTTCATTCGGGGTAGAATTACTATATAGGCAAATTATTCTGATAAGTTTGTTGGCTGTAACACTTATTGGAATGATCATTAGTGGGTATGAGTTGTTAAATACGCTCTATCAACAACCGATCTTGATATTGACCACTAGTAATATTTATCTAGGTTTAAAAGCACTTTTTCGTCCCGCGATTATCACTGATAAGGGTATTATACCCAGGGAAGACCTTCAACTTGTTATTGTAAAAGATTCGCGATCTCAGCGTTTTCGATTATTTCTAGAAGGACGAAAAATCCTACAATTGGGAGTTTTTAACACAATTAACGAGGCGGAGCTTCAAAGAATGCATCTAAAGAATTTATTATCAGACTTTTATCATCAAATTTACATTTCTTCACCAAAATATCATGAGATTTAATCTCTTGACAATAAGTCAGGAAAATTCGGTAGAAATCGTAAAATAAATTAGAAAATCATTTCTCCAAATTAGTTGATAAGATAATAATAGTTAGATATCCAACGGAAGCTCTTGTTGTCTGATCCAAAGTGATAAGTTTTTATAGGGAAAGATACCTTTTTCTAGTGGGATTGCTGGTATAACTTTTCTTGGTCTTCTCTCAAGTCTGCAGCATTTGGCTGCAGAAACCAGCGATCCCCTCCCTCCCCCGCGCTTTAATTCTTTTCCTTGTCCCATTTTTATTCCGACGTGGGTAGTTTTACAACGACCATTCCATCCCCTCTAATGTCAATTAAATCCCGTTTGTGGAGTACTTGAAGTTGATTATCAAGGACAATAGGATCCATTCCCACGCTCTTTGCTAGTGAATCAAGAGACATCTCGTTACCCATTCGTAACAGAATAGTTAGGGGAGCAAAATTCGAGTATGATAAGCACTGTTCTAACCAATCTGCTCGAGACTCAGCTTGTGCTAGTTGGAGATCCCGAAGATGGATTGTTTGACTTTCGATTTCTTTTGTTTTTTCTTTTATCTCTTCTTGTAGTTGTTCAATTTGTTGCTTCTGTTCCTTAACCACGTTTTCAGAGTCGTCATATTTCTGAGATAGCTCATCCATAAGTAATTCTATTTGATCTCGTTTCTCTGATAGGCTTTGCATATCCATTTTAAGTTCGGAAATCTGATTTTGGTATTCTTTTACTTGGGAATCTCGTTCTGAAAGCTTTTCGTTAAGATTTCCCAACTCTTTTTGATGCTGATCAGTGCTTTCTTGTAATTTGGTGTTTATCATATCTTCATATTGTCTTTTAGTGTTTTCGAGAGTCTTTTGGAAATATTCCTCTTGTTGCTGATAGGAAATCGTCCATTGTTCCATCGCTGCAGTTACATCGTCATCAGTTGCCGAAATGGTACTTCGAGCCTGTTCGAGTGATGTTATTAATCTTTCAATCTCTCCCTTAGCAGTGATTAATTCACTATTTAATTGAGTATTTTGAGCTTCCAAGGAGGTTGTCTGCTTGATTCGTTCTTCTAATTCTAGTTGATAGTCAAATAACTCCTCCTGAATGCTTTTATTCTGTATTGACGCATTATCAGCTCGACTTTTCTCTGAGAGAACTTCTTGTTGGAGTTCATGAATCTGTTTCATCTGTGTCGTTTTTAAGTCCTGAAGTTCTCGCTGTTTATTCTCTAATTCCTCTTTCAATGTCTGAATCTTGGGTTGAAATCTAGAAAGTTCTACTGATTTAGATTTCAGTTGTCTGGTTAAATCATTAATAATTTTCTGGAGTTCTTCTTCCCGTGATTCATCTTTGACTAAGATCTTTTCTCCCTGCATTAACACTCTTTTAATCCAGCCAAAGGATTTCATCGTAATTCGTGTAAGCTGGCTCTCGAAATTCCGATTGACTTCGTCTCTGAACCTTTTCATTAAATTGTCAATATACTTGAATTCCTGACTTCGAGTAAGTATCTTTGACTCTTTTAGCTCCGTTTTCATTGTTGAAAACGCGACACCAAGAGATTGGACTGCAAATTCCCGATCTTTTGCTAAATCATTAATAAATTCGAGGCCATATTTGCGGATGTCTTGACTTCTAGGGAAGGACATATTTCTCACAATGATTTTTACTTAAAATTTTACAAGTATATAACTTAAAGGCATTGAATTTCGCTTTCGAAGAAAACATTCTTTCAATATAATTCTTCTCTGTGATCTTATTATGTCAAATGCTTTCAGTAATAAGGCATGTTTAGACGATTATGCTTCAGTTCTTAGTAATTCTATACCTCCAGAGCTTCAATCGATCTTGGAGATTTTATGGAAGCACCATAAAGAAGCTTATATTGTGGGGGGAGCGGTTCGTGATTGTTTACTAGGATTTCCTACAAAAGATTTTGACATTGCAACCAATGCTCAACCTAGAGAGATAGAAAAGCTACTTAATATTGCGGGGATAAAAACCAAACCAATCGGAAGTAAATTTGGTACCATAATTGCAATTGTAGGGAAAGCAGTTTTTGATGTGTGTACTTTTCGGCGGGAAATCTATTCTACTCCTAAGTCTCCAGAAGTCATTTTCGTTGATTCTTTAGAGGAAGATTTAACACGGAGAGACTTTACTTTTAATGCTATAGCTTTTGATCCTAAAAAACAAAAGTTTATTGATAGATATGATGGATTTAATGATCTCCAGCAAAGGAGAATTCAAACAATAGGAGACGCCTACACACGGTTATCGGAGGATGGAACACGTGTCATTCGTCTCGCACGCTTTGTCTC
>JAHQWW010000135.1 GCA_029856365.1 Candidatus Hodarchaeota archaeon | reverse complement strand
TGAAGGGAAAGTTTATATATCAACCAAATCTAATATTAGAATAGGGATTAATCTTGAGTATTATTGGCACCAAACTCACTCTAAACGATATTACAGTATTGGGGTTATTATTCGAAGAAAGAAATTGTGTGACTGGATTACAGCTGGAAAAAACGATTGAACAAAGGGGAATGAGAGTTTGGACAAAAATTGGAAAATCCAGTGTATATTATGCTTTGAAAAAGCTACAAAAAAACAGATATGCACATTCAGAGACTATTATGCATCGAAAAGACAATTTAACTCCTCCTGTCAAGGAAATTTTCTACAAAATAACTGAGGAGGGAAAGAAAGAGTTAGAAAAAGCAATATATATAATAATGGCAAATCATGAGAAAATAATTGACCCTTTTGATATTGCTTACGCTTTTTCTGGAATTTTGTCACATGAACGATTAATTAAAGCATTTAAGAAACGCATCACACAGATCCAAGAACGGAAAGCGATTTTAAAAGATAAGATTGAAGCATTTAGTAAACCAGGAGCTCACGGGTATCGGATGGACGGATCGAAGATCTATAATGAAACTGTCATTCGACACATAATTGCCTTGTTTACTAGACCACTGTCTTTTGTAGAGGCTGAGGAGGAATGGTTGGTGGATATACTCAAAACGCTGAAAGTCAAGACACAGACAAGGTAGTTAGTAAAATGAGTTTCAATATCAAAACCCCATATAAAATGGCACAGGAAAATATAAGTTTTAGAGAGAGTAAAAAGTGAACTCAAGCCATATTATAAACAATTTTAAGCATGGAGAAATATTTAATTGATAATAGACAATTGGAGTTATTAAATATGACAAATGATAATGAAAAAATAAATACATCGACTTTTCCTAATTTTAACCATGTTTCTGGTGTTCATTGTACTTCCTCAGCCATTCGAGATGTTTTAATTACTAAAAAAATTTCAGATTTTAAATTATGCTAAGAAAGAAAATTCAAATTTTGAAACATTTAAATAACAGAGTAAAATTATACGGTTTAGTTGTTAAACTAATAATAGAATGAGATGAAGAACACTATGGAAGGTCGGAATGTGTTTGTTTTTATCCTATCTATCTTAGTGTTGATTTTAATTTTATCTGGTGTTGGTGCTCTCATTTTCCATGTTATGAACTATAATGTCCCGATTTATATGGTCAAGGAAGAGCAAGTTGGTAATGAGACCATTGCAGAAGTTGTTCTTAGCGAATACTATATTGGGAAACGAGATACTAATATCTTTCTTGAGATATTAGCATTAATGATTTTAGCTCTCTCAATATTTTATGCTGGTTTATTGAATTATTTGAAAACACCAAAATTAATAAAGAGAGAAAGATGAGAACATTATAAAATCTAACTACTGTTATTTCGTTAGATAAAACATTTTTTCTGGAAAAATAGGAATGTGGGATTTAATCCCAAAGAATATGATCAAGAACGGAAGAGGCGATATTTGCTCCAAATTCACCAAGTAACGAATCTAAGTTGCTTCGTGCAGTCCCACTAATGGTTATGACCTTATCTAACGACTAAAGGAGTTTGATGTGATCCCTCTTATCGAAGTAATCAACTAGAGGATGGGACAATCATTATTATTAGGGTGATCTCTGACCTGCTAATACAACAACCAAAGAGACCAGAAGTGGATAATATCGATCTGGATAATTATTTTAGGACGTAATAGAATTTAAATAACTATTCCCTTTTTTATAATGAATGGTTGTTAATTAAGAAGATAATTTCATGATCTTAAAATTATATTTAAGAAATTTTCTTAATTAACGATGGTACAATAATTAATGATAAAAATTAATGGAGAAACACTATTGTATTGAGAGAAGGCTAAATATAAATACTATAATTTACCTCAAGTAACTAAAAAAAGGTAAATAGAACTACTGAGCTAAAGATAGCTATTATATAATTATAAGCCTTAATATCTTTAACATATCCACGAAGAAGGATTGTCTTATTCAGTGGTACAGATATCAGGTTGTGGAGAAGATATACGAATTAGATTGCGCTATTTGGGAAATTACGCTTGCGTGCAATATGAACTGCAAACACTGTGGATCAAGTGCTGGTATAGCGAGAGAAAATGAGTTAAATACGAAAGAATGCTATACATTATGTGAAGCACTTGCAGAAACAAAATGTAACACAGTTAGTCTTATGGGTGGGGAACCTTTTGTTCGTAAAGATTGGCATTTAATAGCAGAATGTGTAAAAGACTTGGGAATGGACTTAGCAATTGTATCAAATGGATTGTTGATACCTAGAGAGATTGATATAATCGACCGTTTAGAAACACTCGTCGTGGGTATTTCTTTAGATGGAATGGAAAAAAATCACGACACGATCAGAAAAAAGGGGTCTTATAATTCGGCTATAAAAGCAATCGATCTTTTAAGAGAACGTAATATTCAAACTACAGTTATTACCACTTTAACAAAAACAAATTTTCTTGATCTACCAAAACTCAGAGACATTTTGATTGATAAAAACGTTAATTGGCAAATTCAAGTGGGGGTACCTTTTGGTAACTTTGACCCCAATCTAGTTATCGATAAAGAAGAATATTACGCCTCTGCAATGTTCATTGCATCTGAGAGTATTAAAAATAAATTTGAAGATATGCCTGTTGTTGGTGCTCATTGTTATGGCTACAACTCTCATTTACTGCCAACGGGTAAGAAATGGTCAGGATGCACAGCAGGAATCTCTACTGTTGGTATAACCTCCGATGGATCAATAGTAGGGTGTCTTTCTATGGGAAACAATCAATTTCTGGAAGGGAATGTCAGAAACCTTAATTTTGTTGATATCTGGGAGAACCCCAATTCTTTTTCATATAATCGTCATTTTAACAAAAAAGATTTGGGAGAAAACTGTCAAGGCTGTTATTATGGAGGTTCATGTAAAGGAGGATGTAATTCAGTTTCTTTTCATCTAACAGGTCAATTTCATAACTCACCGCTTTGCTTGAGACGAATTGAGGAAACAATCTTAGATGTAAAACTCTCAAAAAGGGAAAAAATTGTCCATTTATTTTTCAAAAGTAAAAATGAGATAGAAAAATGGCCAAATTGAATTTAGGTTGTGGATTATACTACAAGCCTGGATATGTTAATATTGATAGATATGAAGAATCTGTTAGCGATATGAGAGCAGACATTCGTCACTTACCATATAATAATAACAGTGTTGAGGAAATTGAAGCATCGCATGTCTTAGAACATTTTGATAGCATAATACTACCCTATTTATTATCAGAATGGTATAGGATATTGAAACCACAAGGAGAATTACATATAGAAACACCTCATTTAGTTAAAACAGTAAAGAAGCTACGCTTTCGCAGCTACTCAAATCAGAAGAACACCTTACGATTTCTTTTTGGGATTGATCTTCCAGGCAATATCCATAAATTTGGTTTTACGCCTTCTTTTCTGAAAAAAACATTAGAATTAGTCGGATATAGCAAAATAAAACAAGAAAAACCTCTAAGTTTTAGAACAGAGAAAAGCCTTCGTATTAAAGCAGTGAAACCTGCAGAAGTGTCATTTTTTGACAAAACTCTTTTTCTTACAAGATTTCGCTGGAAAATACTGGCTAATTTTCGAAACCCTGATATATTGCTCTTAGAAGCTATTGAATACAATTGTATTGATCCATTAAACAAAATACTTCCAGAAAATGTTAAATTATTCTTTAATACTGAAACAATAATATCTACTTGTGCTGATTTTGCGTTGGTAAATCCAAAAGTAGCTAAAATCTTTCTCTCATTATTTCCAAAAGATAAATGTAAAGAAATAAATACAGAAGTATTTGACTTCATGCAATCACAGAATTTTCCCTCTCTTTTCCTTGCTAATTGGATAAAATGGAAGAAAAGACCTACAGAGAATATTATTTCTATTGCAAGGTTTCATTTGCATTGGTCAAAGAAAATAGAACGTCTAATGACCACAAAAAATAATTCTGAAGAAAATTTTAGTTATTTATTGTCATTACCAAAAGAAGAAGTAGAATATTTTTCTTTAGAAGTTTCGAACCTTTGTTCAATAAAATTAACAAATCAAGGAATTAAATCCTTTTCAAAAAATAATCTTAAAAAGGCAAGTCAAATGTTCCTGGACGCGTTAAAATATGATCCAACAAATGGGCTCACATATTGGAATCTTGCCAGGCTTTCTATACAATTAAATGAACGTAATGAAAAAATAAAACAATATTATATGTTAGCAGCGACGAATATTGGTAATAAAAAAAGAAAGAAAGACATTAAACAGGAAATGAGGGATTACTTGAGGAATGAAGGAACCTTCAACAAAATAGATCCAATACAGATACGACTTTAGATAAATCAATTATAAGAAGATTAAATATATGCAATGAAAGGTTTAAAAGACTTACAACCTATAAGTCCTAGTAAGAACCTCTCAGATAAATTAGTAGCTTGGAAGGCGAATATTTTTGAATACAGAAAAATTTCATGAAATTGGAGGAATGTTAAACACCGATGTTTCAAGCTTAAAACAAAAGAAAAGTGGTTTCCTTACAAAGCCAGTGTATTTTCTGATTCAATTTTTGATTTATGAAATTTCCTTATTACTTGGTTTATCAATCGCTTCCATTCAAGATAAAGCCACATATCCTATAACGTCACCTAATTCCTTATTTCTAATGCCTTATTCATTCATCATGCTTCTTCCAATACATGGAGTAAATGGGATCCTCACAATACCGGGGAAGAAAAAATATGGATTAAGTTACAAAATTAGAATAACTGTCTTTTTAGTGAATTTGTTAGTATCAATGTATGCAATTAGTTTGATCCTAGGAACAGTGCCTCCTGCAGCTGAAGGTGTAATGTATGGAGTATTTGACAAATTATCATTACGTAACAGGGGAGACCACAACAAAAAGATTTGGATAAATTTTGTCTCAACCGATAATATTACCTCATAATGTTGCCTACATTTCATTATTTTCTCATTATTGTAGTCTTTTGGAGTATTCTTATCCCCATTGTAGGTATTAAAATAACAAATGGTAATAAACTAAAGAAAAAATAGAGAATATTTCTGGTTTCATAGTCAGGAGGAAACCTGAACCCTGGATATATCTCACGTGGATCTCTAGGGTTCATGCCAAAGATGGGGTGCATATGATTGATACCCATCTCTTGATAATGCCATTCGTATCCTGGGAGAATCTTACCCCAATCAGATGCGATGATCTCTTCAGCTTGATCCTGAATACCCACATGAGAGTCGATAACGATATATTCTCCATCTTTCAAACCTGTGACGGCAGTAGTAGCTGTTTTAACTACTTCGTAAGTAACACTAGTGATACTTGGTGCAGGAAGCCAATTACCTCCACCTACCATGTCAGGATCATGGCCTATCAATTCTGCATTGTATTCAGGATTTGGTTTAAGAACAACGGTGTTGGGGAGATTTGTGTTTGCTGCATCCCACATATAAGCTCCACAACCTATGGGAGGATGTTTGGTGTTGGTTTCGTCAGTTTTCCATTCTGTTTTGGCCACATTCTCCATTTCTTCCTTTTTCAGGATGTCTAGACCAAATAAAACTGTTTCCACATAGGGAAAGAACTTCGGTAAATTGAACTGCACCTTATAGTCGCCTGTCTTTTTTATACGGTCACTAGCATTGCCAAGAATATTGAGTAATGTTTCTCGCAAAGGACAATCGACATCTGAGTCCATAACCATTTTATAGGTGAAAATAACATCGTCAGCAGTCACTTCATCGCCATCACTCCATAAAATTCCTTCTCGGAGTGTGACATCCCATGTTAAATAGTCATCACTGGGCTCCCATGATTCCGCTATCCATGGTACAGCATGAGTGAGATTGTACGATCCTCTCCGCCTGGAGAGACTACAGAAAATATTATCTAGGATGATAAAGTCATAATAACTGTTGGATTGCAGTGGATTAAAGTCAACACAGTCTCCTGGTTGAGTAATGACGACCTTGGTCTGGGTACCTAGCGTCCAGTTTTGGATTCCTTCCTGGAAACCAAGAAAAGAATTAAAACCTTTTAATTCAGGATCCATAGCAAAAGGTAGGATTTTTTGGCAAATAATACATGTTGGTACTTGATCATAACACCATTGTTGATACTCTTTGAGTAATAAAGCCCTTTCTGCAGGGTCAGGTTCCATATAAATGTCAGTCCATAAAGCTGTGACACTGGGATATGCCTTCTCGGGATATTCCTCTGGGGAATCGCGCGCATCTACCCACTTACCAGAGGTTGGGGCACCATCTTCGATCCAATACCAATTCCTTGATGGAGGGAAGCAAGTTTTATCGTAAAATTCCTTGTACATCGGATCAGGGGAGGCATCATTGTCCATAAAGACCATGTCATACCCACCGTGTGCATAATCATGCCCCTCACCAATCGGATCAAAGAATATTAACCTGAGGGTATTCCAGTTATGAAATTTTAATATTGTGTCGATTCCAATGGATTTCAGCTCTTCGTTGATCAATGCTGCCGATTCCATTATTGCAGTATTAGTAGTAGGAGTAAGAAGTGTCAAATGGAAATAGGGCACATTAGTGTGGGTTTCATTGGTGCCTCCGGCATCATCATCGTATATTAAACCAAAAACATCTGCTAAAAGTTCTGCAGCCTTTTTTGGGCTGTACTCTCGAGCTGTGATAGAAGGTTCATAAACACCCTCGAAGTTCACCCCGATAGGTGAGGGAATCGCTACAGCGTATTCCATATAAATGTCGTCAATGATCGTCTCACGGGGAATACAATAGTCTATTGCTTGACGTATTTTTTGGCGATCTTCATGAGTAAGGTTATCAAAGTACCATACTGACCCCTGATCTTTCCATGGAGCTTTATCAACAGCGTGGACTGGAACGGTCATGAATATGAAGAGAAAATTCAATGTTAACAGAGCTAGAAGTAGTAATGCCCTTCCTTTGTGCATCTTCCATTTCCCACAGACGAATATTAATATTAGACCAAGTTACTGGATGTACTCTAATCTTATCTCCTTTTTATGATTTACTTATATGAACAACTCTTGATATTTTTCTAAAGAAAAACTTGAGAAAGCCAAAAATTTGCTATAATATGCTTGATTGGGCTTATTAACTTTAGTTTTTCCTGATCAGAGGTTAACAAAATGAAATACTATCAAATTTCTTTTGATCAGATAAAATAAATTGATTTCTCGCAGTTAGATCCCTTCTTTATAAATAGAGTTCCCAAAGATGACATTATCTTTCACTAGCGACTCAACTGGTTTAACAGTTTTAGCTGCTAATGTCGAACAATGAATTTTACTGAAAAGCATTAATTCAAGGAGATTTCATTAACGCATGAAAAAAACGTAAAGCTTAATGAAATGATCATTCACATTTTAACAATAACTCGAGGTTGAATGGTTAGAATGTATCAATAGTAAAAAAGGAAGATTAGTGTTTATTAGAATTTAATGGAGGATTTTTTATAATAAATCCTATCTGATGCTGGATAAAACATTTAAGCCAGTAAAAGAAAGGTAAGATTTAATCCCAAAGAATATGATCAAGAACGGAAGAGGCGATATTTACCCCAAATTCACCAAGTAACGAGCCTAGGTTGCTTCGTGCAGTTCCACCAATGTTCATGACTTTGTCTTTCTTAGCAATTATTATTCCGTCAACAGGATCGATTTGAACTAATTTTTCCTCTCCTTCCCGAACAGAAATCTGTCTCTTGTGAATTAGAACAAATTTCTCTTTAGATCCAACGAGGAGAAAGTTTCTTCGACCAAAAATAATGTGTTCATGTTCTTCATCATTCTCGCCAAATGATATATTTATGCGAGAATCAGGGTCTTCTATTCGATTTTTAAACTTTGAAATCATCGCTTCAGCTTGTCTTCTTAATTCTTGAGCCTCTAGCTCATTAAGATCACTCTTTGAGAGAGATTCTTCTAATTCAGTGATTGGAAGACCGAGTATAACCAAGTTTGTACCTGAAAAAGTTGTAGTATTTCCAACAGCACCTGACTCTGTGAAGATAATTGCATCAACTATTGCTTCAATTTTTCCTAGAATCATAATTCCATTCGTTGAATCAGTGACTATTTCCATTATTTTCGTTGGTTCAGTAAGAGTGACTTTGTAAAAAGGAGTGTAAAGGATTTCAGGTTTTCCCTGCCAATCAAATATTTCATCATTGAGTTGAATTGTTCTCATGGTACCTATTCCTCTTCTTCAGTGAATTCTTCTTCCTCTTCTTCATCTGTGGAGTAGATAGGAATTGGGATTCGTTTTTTAGCTCGTGAATAAAGGAATTCCACCAATTTAAGTGCTTCACGTCCAGAAAATGTTAACATATAACGTTCCCGAACTCCTTCCTGCCGAACTAATCCTTCATCCTTGAGAATGGTAATATGGTGTTTGAAATTGCCCCCACGTGTGTTTGTTTTTTCAGAAAGGTCACTTTGTCGAAGAGGTGCTTTTTCAAGCTCTTTAAGCATTCGAAGGCGCGTTTGGTCAGAGAGAGCTCCTATGATAGACGCTCCTTTCTGGAAAAATTCCTCTAATTCCTCCTCTGGAACAAAATACGGTTCTTTCCGTCTCCTTTTCCGTCTCGGTCGATGAGATGCGGGTGTTTGAAAAATAGAACCAACTGTACGATCAATAGTATCGCCAATGGAGTCTAAAAGCCCTCCAATGTAGTGTTCAAATGAATTACTAAATCGTTCACCCCAATCCTCCCAGCCCTCATCATCTATTCGGATGGCTATATCACCTCGTGGTTTTCTAGGTCGTTGTCGTCGTTCCCTTCGAAATGAACTCTGAGAATCATCCTTAAGATCCTCAATTTCTTCCCGTATTACTTCGCGTATAGCTTCTTTAAGGTCATCTCTCTCGTCTTTCTTGTCTGGTTCTTCATTATCCTTTTCATGGTTTTCCATAATAATAAACTCCTAAATAAACATCTTTTGAGCAATGGTAACCTATAATTAGTTTTGACTCATTTTTTACAGTTTGATAGATGTTTATTACAAGTAAATGATTCTGTATTAAAATTACATTAAGACTTTAAATAGACTATCTTTTTGGCAAAAGATGTTAAACCTCATGAAATTCGTTGGTGTAGTTGGAATAGCGTATAATCCCTGTTTAAAACAACTTATACCTCCTATATCCTAAAAAGTAGTACCAATCAGGTCAGATCATAATTATTCCATTAGATTTGAATATTTATTTTGAATGTTGTTCTTTTCCAGTAATTCTTGCGATCATTTCAAAACAAAAAATAAACAGGTACCTATTAATATATCTTATAATTTAAAGGAGAGTCTAGCTATGGAATTAATTCTGCAAAAATTATGTGAATTATGATTCTAAGATCATATTTTTTCCATGTTTTTTAACATAACCAATATTAAAAGAGCTGATTGACAGTAAAGGCTAGGATTGTACTAGGTAAAAGGATAGGGACAGCTATTAGATTTTGCATCTTTTGTTTATCTGCT
>JAHQWW010000024.1 GCA_029856365.1 Candidatus Hodarchaeota archaeon | reverse complement strand
ACTTGAAGTGGACCTTACTATTATAGATGCAATAGTTCTAAGTCATGGCCATTGGGATCATGTGGGGGGATTAAAAGAAGTGCTTGTACAAACGAAGCGAATCCCTGTCATTTGTCATCCTCAGGCTCTTTCACCTAAGATATTTATTGATAAAGGAAGAATGATTGATTTAGGAATTCAAGGATTCTTTGAGTCGATAGAGGATCTCAAAAAACAAGCTACCCTAATAACAACGACAACATCTCATAAATTTACTGAATCAATTATGACAACAGGTGAAGTTCCTCGTAGAAATGATTATGAAGTATTATCAGGTAGACTCAAAGATGTCACAACAATAAAAGATGGTAAAACCATTCCAGATGAGTTAATAGACGACCTTTCATTGATTTTTCATTTAGCTGATGATTCTGTTGTGATCCTTGCAGGATGTTGTCATGCAGGGATAGTTAACACAGTTGCTAAAACAATAGAATTAACCAATTCTAATAAAATAGTTGGAATTGTTGGTGGTCTACATCTCCATGATGCATCACACGACCGTCTATCATTTACAGTTCGAGAATTAAAGAAATATCCAATAAGAATTATGGCTCCCTGCCATTGTACGGGTTTACGTGGAAGATGTGCCCTATCAACAACATTTGGGAAAAAATTCTTAGATGTATCAGTTTCCTCTATGATAAAGTTTAAAGCTACTTAATTGAAGGGCTTCTATGTAAACAGGAATTCTGCTTAATTACCAACAAGGGATAATCTTTTTTAATAAATCAAAACACCTTAATAGTTTGATAATACCCAATTAACAGACCCCTTTTATTGTGAAATGACAAATTCTGACAAATTAATTTATTTATGGTGAATTTATTTGAGTGTATCTGGATATAGAAAACCTGACATAAAAACTGATTTTTCTAGCATACCAACATGGTTATATTTGGTAATAGTGGCAATTCTTTATACTTTTGGAGCATACTCTTTTGGCCACTATATATTTGCCCCTGAAAACGCTGACACACTAGAGTCTATTTCAGAGGTCTTTTATATTGTAATCCCAGTTACTATGGATTTTTTGCCACTTTTACTCGCTTTTGCTGCAATCTTTTTATTTATTACAATCATACTAGCATATGTTATTGTCTGGATTATGAGTAAACTTGCTCAAGAAGTCACAATTGCGGTGTGTATTCTTTTTCCTCTATTTATGATAGGAATTGGAGCTTTAGTTTTTATTTATGATCCTGAAGCAGTCTTAATCGCATTAATTATTGCAGGACTTGGTGCTTTATTCTTTATTTTTGTCATTTGGAAATTTACTTTAATTAAACGCTCTGGACAATTTGTAGAATTTTCTGCCAAACTTGTACTGGATGAAAAAGCAGTAATAGCGATGCCTATCCTTCTAGGTATATATACTATTATTACAGGTTTTTTCATGCTTTTTGGTTTTCTAGAAATCCTTAGTCTTTTTACGGTTCAGAACTCTATGGGTGAAACCGAACTTACTCTCCCTGGTTATATTTTTGCCATTTTATTTGAATTTATCTACTTAATTGTATATTTGGGGGTATATTACAGTTTATCTGCTGGTGTAATTTCTTATGCTAGTGATTGGTATCGAGGTTTGGATCCAGACTTGAACTCTGCGATGAAAGATGTGCGTCAAGTGTTTCCTATAATCATCAAATTTGCTTTTGCAATGGCGACTGTTAAGATGATTATGCAAATAGTTACATCAGCAGGAAGAAGCCAAGCAAGAGCTACTGACAGACAATATGGCGGTGGGGCAATCATCGCTGGAATTATTGGTGGTGCCATTGCAGGTTTATTTATTTCAATTCTTGGCGCGATCTGGATGTTTATGAATTATTTTACGTTAATATCAATAGTTCAGAATAAACGAGGTTTAAAAGATTCTATTAAGGATTCAGCAAAAACAACTTGGAATTCATTATTGGATGTATTAGTAGGAGAGTCAGGATTTGGACTTACAACTTTCATCTTCGCTATAATCAATTCTCTAATATGGATCTTGGCTGGATTTGGCTTGGGATTTGCAGTTAGCCGAGATATCGGATTTGGTATTCTATTTGCTTTCATATTCCTCTTTCTAGGAAGTTTACCCTATAATGTTGTTACTATGCCCATGAAAGTGGCTTTCCGTTCTTTCCTTTATTCTTATGCAAAAGATACTATTGAAGGTTACAAAAAACCAAGTCGTCTCCCCACAGAGCTTCGTACTGAATTCAAAACTTTAGCTGCTCGAGATCGAAGAAAACGAGGTATGCGAGACCCTACCCAATATTTCTAATACAAGATTGAATTTCATTCTTGTGTTTCATCTTTTTTTTCTTTGAAATTCTTAGATCTTTCTAGGGTCGGATATGGAGCCTCTGTCCTCTCGACCCCTTCGATTAGATTTAAAATCTCCTGAATTTGGTCTGCCAATCGTATTATTGTAGCACCTGCTAATTCACTATCATCTGAATAAAGGACATGAGTTTCTATAGGTGAGTGAAGAGTACCTTGACAATCTACTTCAAGCTGATAACGATTAAAGAGTTTCAAAGTGTCTAAAGGAATTGTGTGAACCCTAACTGATCGAATTTGATCTTTTGGAAAAGTTTTCACCCTAGACCACTTGAAGAGCTGCCATTGCTTTTGTACCCCTGGTGTTTTCGTAGATAATTCCTTCTTAATAATCCAACTTTCAATCCAAACTCCTTCCTTTATAGCAATCAAAAAACAGCCTCCACCAAATAAGAATAACAGTGAAGTAAAAGGAAAATAATCACTATTTATCAAACCAAGCCAAAAGAACGCCCAAGGCCCAGTTGCATCCAAAAAACTCCAATAAGCCCATACAAACAATAGTTGAAAGAAAAAACCCATTATCACAAAAAAAACACTCTGTAGCTTATTCCCTCGACGAATTATCCATAATTCATCAGGATTGGATTCTATAAATGTACTGGTCATACTGATCACTTGTTTAAAGATAATACAAATATAAAGGATTTTAGGTTATAGCTGTGAAAACTTCTCTTACAAGAAGCTTCTTTAGAGTAGATATATGATTGAAACGATATCACATTACTCTGACAATCCATCCATAAGGATCCTCCACCTTCCCATATTGAATATCAGTTAGTTGTCTATAAAGCTTTTTTGAAATATCACCGATCTCAAAGTTGTTTATAATATGTTCTTTGTTTTGATAATAAAGACTTCCAACAGGTGCAATTGAGGCAGCAGTCCCACTCATAAATACTTCAGATGTTTTTCCACTGTATATACCTTCAATGACTTCATCTATTGAAAGAGCTTCTTCTTTTAACGTCATTCCCCCGTCTTTCGCTAATTGAATTGTACTATCCCTAGTTACTCCTGGTAATACCGTTCCAGAGGTCAAAGGTGCCGTGTAAATGACATCATCATAAACAAAAAAGATGTTACTAGCACCAACTTCTTCAACATACTTCTTATGAATAGCATCAAGCCATAGTACTTGGCTACAACCATAGTTTTCAGCTTCACCACCCACTAACAAGCTAGCTGCATAATTGCCTCCTGTTTTTGCACTACCGGTACCACCAGGAGCAGCTCGAATATAGAATTCGCTGACAAATATTTTGACACACTGAAACCCCTCAGGAAAATATGGTCCAGAGGGTGAGAGTATGATATAGAAGAGATAATCAGTGGAGGGCCGTACACCCAAACCTGGTTCAATTCCAATCATTGTTGGCCTTATGTATAATGAGGTACCAGGAGATTTTGGAGCCCAATCTTTCTCGAGTTTTATTAGCTCTTTTAATCCAGTCAAGTATATTTCTGGATCTACTTCTGGCATCATCATCCGTCTAGCGGAAGAATTAAAGCGAGCAGCATTACGATCTGGACGAAACAAATTAATTTGTCCATCTGGAGTGCTAAAAGCTTTTTGCCCTTCAAATATTTCTTGGGCATAATGTAAAACGATAGCAGAGGGATCAAGTGTGATCGGTGAATATTTTTTTATCGTTGGGTCTTCCCAGGCACCATTTTTATACTCTATGACTAACATTCTATCAGTAAATATTTTTCCAAAACCTAAGTTGTCTTCTGAGGAATATTTTTGTTTTAGCTCTGTTTCAGGAAAAGATTCAATGTTTATTTTCATATTTGTTTCTTCCTAGTTTCCTTTTTTGTAGTTAGGCAAAAAAAGTGTTGTTGGAGCTTTCTTTAGTGTATTTTCAGGTATATTTTTGAGGTTCTCTTATTAAAAATAAAAGTTGTTCATCTAGTCAATTTCTATATTACTGTTAGTTAAGAAAACAGAGATGGTTAAATTTTTCTATCAAGAATTATTGGTTTAAGTAGTTTTAAAACTAGTTTTCCTGACTTTTTACTCTTCCAATAAAGAAGACTCATATGAGTAGCACTAGGGACAGTTAGATTGGTTGCATATTTCAGAGGGACGCGGCTAGCATCCACTAATCCATCGTTAGGAATGACCCCAACATGCAAGAATGGAAAATGACGATCAATCCAGAACTTTCTAAAGAGAAATGGTTGCCACACCATTGGTAACCATCCAAGCTGCCCAATCCACCTCAATCCCCTTACTGTAATCCAATTGATTGATTCTTCAAGATTTTTTGAAGGTTGATTGAGTCGTTTAAGGAAAAATGAATTCGGTATCATCTGTATAAACTGAGAATTAAGTATTTGCAAATCTTCAGAGGTAACCTCATCAGGAAGTTCAAGTAGGATATTCATTCCTGTCATCAAAATATCAACAGGAATATTTATTGCATGTTGTGCTAGTCTAGTACCATGATTAGGAGTTCCTAATAAGAATATATTCCTGATTAATCCATTTTTTATCCAAACACTGTTATTTTTTTCCTCTGATAGATATTTTATCATGCTTCGCGTTACTAATCCGCCCATGGAATGAGCATAAATGTCTAAGTCTACTTCTTCATTATAATCTTTGATAATTGAACATATTTGTAGAAAAAAATGATAAGCAAGCGATTGGTTGGAGTCATTCTTAAAAATCGGAGTTTTCAGATCGTAAGGCTGTGTAAAATTAATACCATACTTTGAACTATAATAAGACAGATTAGACACAAGATCATATATCTGATCAAAAGGATCTTCATTAAGAGTTGCCTCAATTTCTTTTAGCATTCCAGGTTCGCCTAGAAATCCGTGGCAACATATCGCAATACATTTTCTTGAAGAACGAGTCATAATAGCTAGCTCCTTTTTCGGCACCTCTTATTCGATGACAGATATCCTTTCCTTCTTTTTAAAGATGTCTTTAGCTAAATCAGGAGAGATGTACAATACAAAATATAGATCTATAGCCATTATATTAAGTAAAAGAAAAATAAAAGGTTCAGTTGCAAAAATTACTCCATTTAATATGTTATGAATAATCGCAAAGACTAGTGTGAAGAAGATAAAATATTTGTGAATTGTTCGAAGAATTGTTCTTCGGTTAACCAGCTTGAAAGCAAACACAGCCCCAGTAATGACAGCAATGGTTCCAAAACATACAGTTAGGTATGCCATGAGCATCCCTACATCAACTTGAGTCTCTGGAAATAAAAAAATGTTGAATATAAAGTAACTCAGAGCATTAAAATAAGAAGTTACATTTAGAAATTCCCAAAGATTGTAAACATGACCGTGGATAACCATATAATGAAAAATCCCTCCTATAAAGGCGACAATGCCAAATATGCAATGTAACCAACGTATTTTCTTTTTCACACGTTTTCTTAGCATAGGCAGGGAGAGATATAGGCTAATAAAGAAGAGAACATATAACAAGAGTCCTGTTAACCTTGCCATTTCTGATAACGAAAGTTGAAGGCCCGTTGGTTCTTCAAAATATTCGAGTGTCAGACCAATAGGTATGAGATAGATGGGAGTATATCTACTTGGAATATCTAACAGCTGAGCTGACCCACTTCCTGAAAAAGCACCTATGACTACTGTCCCTAGGCCATTAACAGCACATTTAAGATAGATATTTTGAGCTATCATGCCGATATTAAACATCATTATCCTATGATAAAGATTTAAATCAATCTGTTGATTTATCCAAGCTGTATCAACCGAGATAACAATATCTAATTGAGCTGCCACAACACATGGTTGTCCTGAAATCCTATATGTTTCCGTGATGGAAGATCGCAAGTCTCCTTGATATAATTGATATAAAGAATTATTCTCTAAGAAATACCGGTATGAACCGATTGGCAATCCATCTATATCATTAACTACTAAACGGAGGTCGAGCTGAGAATTATTTCCAACAATATGAGGAATTGTGATGCTATCCTCCAACACATCTAAGACTACTGAGAGGGGAATTTTCCCAGTTAGATAATCTCTCACAGATTGACGTTTTGCAATGGCTTCCTCAACAGTCATTTCTTCTGTGTTACTAAAACTAAGTTGTTTGAGTTTAATTAAAGGAGAATCAGAACCTCCATTGACACCAACGGGTAGTACTACCATAGGCTCTAGCTTTGTATTTAGAAAATTCTGAATTTTATGTGAATTAAAATTTGCAATCATTCTTGTATTTAAATTCAGGGAAACCAATTGTAAAAGAAAATTTTGAATAGCGTGTCCTACTTCCAGATGTACGTATTGAACTCCTCTATCACCATATCTGAATGTAGTACGAGCATAATCAGCAAAAATAAAAAAAACAGTACTTACGTTTGATACCGCCTCACTATCTTCACCAAAAAGTGCAGATTGTAATATTGTCCAATTGTACGAAGAAGAAACACATCTTAACTGGTGGTCTTGTGGAATATAATTGTACAACCCTTTTTTTAGAGCAGATGTTCCATTGCTGACAATGAATATTTCCAAAGGATATGTTGCACCTGCAGATGGGACAGTTCGAAAACGAGGGCCGTGTGTTACGCCTTGAAGAGCCCACATTAACTGAGAAATGCTTTTATTTTCAATTATAGAGTTCCTAAGATCTCGAGATGATTTAGATTGATTTATAGCAGTACTTAAAGGTAAATAACCTTTATAATCTGGTGGTGGAAATTGTATACGATCAGAGGTGGTTGGAAACATTTCCAAAATTAATAAAATCAGTGATCCGATTAATATCATTAGCATGAAAATAAATTTGAACTGCTGTTTAGTTTTAGATCTTTTTCCCAACGTGTTATCAACCATTAGAGCTTTTTCCATTAAGTCAAAAGGGTTGTCAAAAATAAGTATTATTACATTATAGTATACTACAATAATTTCATACTACTTTTCTTACCAAGTAATTTGTGAATTCAAATTTAAAAATTATATAGAAGGGGATCCTATTTCAAAAAAATGATGCCTCAAACGTTTATTATAATTGTTAAAGCCAGCTTTCCATAAATTTCAAATCAAAAAATTCGGAAATTCTTATTATTCTTAATTTTGATCACTCTTAATAATCTGAATTTTTAAAGGCAATAAGGATAAATTTTCCTAGATTCAACCAATCAGTTAGTTTCATCATCATTCGAGGCAAAATTATAATTAATATTGGTATCAATTCACTCTCAGCCACATCCGCTAGTGGATGATCTATGAATAAAATAATAACCATCCTCCTAAGACTATTTCAAAAAGCAAAATTAACAGACCAAGAAACTTGTTTATCGTTCCTAAAGGATTGTTTAAGGGCTCCAAATACCAAAATTTTCGTACAGTGTGCTCAACACACCATTGACACATAAAATTCACCGAATATAAATTCTATTACAATAATTTTATTTAGGGTTTTAATGTGTAGTTCAGCTTGAGATTTATTTAGGAAATTAACCCAAATGACATTGATTAAAATAGCTCAAGCACTTTTATTATCTTTTTCAGCTGTTTTTATCATGGAAATGGGAGATAAAACTCAATTAACTGCCTTTGCTTTAAGTATGAAATATCGAAGTCCATTAAAAGTGTTTTTTGGAGCTATTTTTGGTTTAACTGGAGTTACGATAATTGCTATAATTATCGGTATAATAATGAAAAATACTATTGAAGTCTCCTTTTTAAAACCAATTATAGGTATTCTTTTCATTCTTGGGGGACTAATATTTTTATTTATTCAATTCCGAAAACACCATGATAGGCCGATCAAAATATGTCCAGTTGATCTAGAATTCTGTAATAAACCTCATGAAAATTGCCCAGATATGGAACACTGTGATATTTATCTGAAAACGGTCATTCAGAAAGGAGGATTCATTGGCTCAATTACTTTCATGTTTTTAGCCGAATTAGGTGACAAAACGATGTTAATGGGAGTTGGTTTGGCAACTCAATTTGATCCTTGGGGAGTTTTATTTGGAGCTGTGTTTGCTTTATCTTTGGTAAATGGGATAGGGGTATATGCTGGTGAGAAATTGGCCACCAAAATTCCTAGAGATAAGATTGATATCATTTGTGGTCTATTATTTATTCTAATAGGTTTTGTCATTTTGTTTATGTAAGTAAATTAAATATTAAAATTATTAATATCTCTTAATAGATTTGAAAAATGTTAATCAGAGGTCATTATTGTTTTTTTCAAAGCATTTAGTAATATTACGCGCTTTATAACATTGATTACAGGAGATACAATCGCTTCTTTTCTTTCCTGACTTGAACTTCTGTACGAGATTAGGTTCTCTGATAAAAGGACGACACATCGAAATAAAGCTGACAAATTCCCCCCGAAGTTCTTGCATTTGGGCCAAAGAACGAAGTCCTCCAACCAATGCAAGTGGCATGTCACCAATATGTTGTTTGATTATTCTAGCTGTAGGTGCGAAATATGCTTCTCTTTCAGGTTTAACTGTACGAGTAGATCTCATTCCACTTATTTCAATAGCATCAAGTCCTTCGTTAGCTAGCCAACTCGCCACTTTAGACCCTTCTCCTGCCGTGAAACCTTCCAAGGGATCATCTGATCCATTCATTTTTACTAATACTGGATAATTAGACCCAACTGCCGATCTTATCTCCTGATATACTGATAATAAGAAATGCGCTCTATTCTCCAAACTTCCACCCCAAGAATCAGTTCGCTTATTTGTTTTATTAGAGAGGAACTGGCTTAACAAATATCCATGAGCGGAGTGAATTTGAATTGCATCATAACCAGCTTTTTTTGCTCGTAAAGCTGCCTCTCCAAATCCATTAACGACGTTTTCGATGTCCTCTTCACTCATAACTTTGATTTCTTTATCCTCTCGGGGTGAAGCGGTCTTAGTACTCACTGAAAAAGCCCCTCCATGGTTCAATTGAGCAGCTATCAAACTCCCTGCTTCATGAACTAGTTTAGTAATTTGTCTTAAACCAACAATATGAGCATCATGTGCAATACCAGCCATGTGTTTGTGAGCCTTCCCCTCATCCATAACATAAAGATGCCCTTGGATTATAAGGCCAATATCCCCTAATGCTAGATTTAAGTACAAGGAATGATATTCTTTAGTTACCGTACCATTCTCATCGTTTGCCATAAATTCAGCTGTAGCAGAACGAATGAAACGATTCTGCAGCTTTAATAAACCAATATTTCCAGGATTGAACATAATAAAGGGACATATGTAATATTTCTTAAGATATTTTCATCCTTAAAATATAGATGTTTTTTAATTATTTTTTCTGTCTAATTAAGTAAAATACAGTGGGAATTATTAAAATCCAACCAACGATGGCTCCTACAGCAATATGAGCGGGGGGATTACGAGCAACGGTCATATTTGTCACAAAACCTAATAGAAAAGCAAATAATCCCACACTAGCTCCTATTATATCATTTTTTCTGATCAAAATAGCTGCTGCAAAACTTATGATCCCTACACACAAGCTTAACACTCCCCACCAAGAAAAATTGGTTGTCCAGTGTTCGAGATGATCTGTTATATAATTTAAATAACCTGGAGCGGATAGCTGCAAAATTAGAGACAACAAACAACCCACGAATCCTGCTAGACCAATTATTCCAAAAATGAAAAACTGAAAGATAACCAGACTCAGCAGGGGATCACTTCTAATAGAAACAACTAGTTGTTTGCATTTCTGAACCAATCTTTTGTTCCCTTCACGAGTAGACTCATGCATTTTATCTTCCTCTAACTAATGAACCTATTTATACCGTCTTAATATTTTTGGGTTTTTTTATTGAAAAATCCTAACAAATTATGTATATTAATTTTGAGGGTTGATAAGTGACTTTATTGATTACAGGTAGTACAGGTTTAGTTGGGCAAGCCCTAGTTCGCTATTTACTTAGTGAAACATTTTACGGCAAAAAACCTTACAAAATACGTTTATTAATTCGTGAAAAAAAGGGAAATCACCATAGACAGCAATTTCTAAGGTGGTGTGAGGAAAAAAAGATTGACATGTTCTCTGGCGATCTGAGAAGTCTTGAAGATGGGATAACTTTTACCCAAGTACCCGATCCCGAATCATCTATATTGATACACTGTGGAGCAATATTTAATTTATGGCAGCCCTACGAGCTCCTATATGATGTTAATGTGAATGGAACGGAGAGAATTCTTCAAGCTTTTCATAAGAATGGAATAAAGAAACTAATTTATCTCTCCTCGGTTGCTGTTTATGGTGAAATGAACGGAACTGATGGGCAGGGGATCAAAGAAGATCATCCGATTGACTTGAACATGAAAAAGAATTATGAACTCACAAAAGCTCTGGGAGAAGAGCTTGTTAAAGAGTATCAATTTAACCATCCTCAAAAGTTGATAACAATTCTCCGTCCATCTGGAATTATTGGAGGCTCTAGTTCTACGTTAGATATGTTCTCAAGAATGTTCATTGGTCGTTTTGTTCCTTTACCTCGCGGAGGGAGAGATAAGATAAGCCTTGTTGATACTCAAGATGTTGCGCGTGCTATTGTTTTTCTTTCCGATTTTCAAAAAGGTAATGGAGAGGTATATAACGTCGTTAGTTACACTCCGACACTTCGTGAGGTTGTTCAAGAATTAGGCCAAGCCTTACAAAAGCAAAAGGTGTCAATCATATCTATTCCATTATTTATATTCAGACCATGTTATTATTTAGCCCGTCTTATTCGAAAAATAAAGAAAGCAAAAGAAAATTCAATTTTGATTCCATTTTTATTCGATAAACTTGGACAAGATATTTGGGTAGATGATAGTAAGATTAGAAAGACTGGTTTCAAATATACCGTCACTCTATCTGAGTCGATGAAGAAATTTGGGAATTTTGTGTTAGAAAACCCATGGTATAAACAAAAGCTAAGTTTTGCTTTATAAATGGCATTATCAAAGCCTTGTGGAGAGAGAAATTCTCTTTTAAAAAGAAATCACTTGAATTTCTAGGGATGATCATTCAAAATGCCATTACCGAACAGTTTTTGAAAATGTAGATTTGTGCAATCTTGGATTTATAACATCTATATCTAAGAGTTGGTAACCTAAGATGATTAGTATAGAGGTCTTTGAAACTGTTGGGGTACTCAAGTTAACTAGAGGGATCACAAATGCAATAAATCTCGAATTAGTTAATGAACTGACCAGAAATCTCCAGAAAATAAGACAAGATCCAGATATTCGTAGTATTGTAATTTCTGGTTCAAATGATAAGTTTTTTGCTATCGGGTTTGATATTCCAGAGTTAATTAAGCTTTCTCCAGAAGATTTCATGGTTTTTTATCGATCATACAATCGACTCTGTCTAGATTTGTTCTCTTTTCCTAAACCCACAATTGCAGCAATAACTGGACATGCAATAGCTGGTGGTTGCATCTTAGCCCTCTGTTGTGACTATCGAATCATAAGTGAAGGGCGTAAACTCATGGGACTCAATGAAATCAAGCTTGGGGTTCCTGTACCATATCCTGGTGATTGTATTTTACGTCAGATTGTTGGAGCACGGAATGCTCAGGAGATAACATATACTGGTGACTTCTATCCGTCTGAAAAATTACTTCAAATGGGTATGGTCAATAAAGTAGTTCCATTAGAGCTAGTTCAAAGTGAAGCGATCGAGAAAGCGAAATTCTTGGGCTCATTACCACAAGAAGCTTTCGTTACGATCAAACATAATCGGATAGAGATTGTTGAAGCTCAGATACTGAAATATTTAACAGAAAAAGAACAATCTTTCTTAAAGCACTGGTTTTCTGCTGAGGCTCGAAAACAATTGGAGGAAGCTATTAAGAAATTCTAAAATTTTCCTTCTTCTGTCATTGATACACATTTTCTCATAATAAAATCTAAAAATCTGTCACAGGTCTGTCTCCACCCTTTCGTTGCTAAATAGTTAGCAATTTCTTCGCCTTTTTTAAAGTCTACATTGCTTAATTCTTTACATTTAGTTGATCCAAATTCTTCCAAGAAGTCCGTATATAATTCACCTACTACTTGGATAGCTATATTTCTTTCCTCTTCGCATTTTTCAGGTATTTTTCTTTTTTCTTTCCCACAACGAAAGCCAATAGCAATGGTACTGCCGATTAGAAGCCCACAAGTAGTTTCCCCTGAAAGAATGGCTCCAAGATACCCCCCAGTGGCCCAAGAATAGTCCTCAAGAGGCAGATTCCATAGGGTCAGCAAAGCTTGTAAGGATGCCTCTGCACAAGTATAACAATGCATTCTTTTATAGGCCTGGGTTAAAACTTGATTAAAAACTTCTAGATCTTTCATTAGATTTCCCTTTTCTTTATCTCCTTTTAGAAACAATCTCCATTTAAGTACTTCTCAAAAAGCTTGTTTTAGTTGTCTCGAACATTTTTCACAGAACGCACTACTCTTGAGTCTAGCTTCCCAAACGCTATTTGAAAAAGTCATGACGCAAGGAAGAGTACAATGCTCGAGCCCAAATACATGCCCCAATTCGTGAGTAACTTCTTTCTTCAAAAAGCCTGGGTCATTTTCAAGTCTATAAATCGAGACAACAGCACCGACACCTCTAGATGCGACCCCAAAAACAAAATTCAAACCTGATACAAATGCATCTTTAGAAAATATTAACATTACGATTCCACTGCTGTTATGGGATGCTGCAAAAGCTAACAGACAATGGGCATTATACTGACGTCGAGATTTATTCCAACAGGTAATGGGAAGTTTGACTGATTCAAGTACATCAATGTTGGTAACAGGAAATACCTCCATTAAATGCTGGTCAAGTTCCATTGTCAAGAAGTGAGAAACATCAGGATCCACTAATATGTTTAAGTTAACTGGCACTATTTTCCCCTCAAAATAACCAATATGTAATTTCACATCTTGATTTCATATTATCTGCTAAATCCCATTGATAAGATTTTAATATAAGAAGTGAAACCAACCACTTGGAGATGAGAATGCTCTACCAATGGAATTTGTCGCTAGTGGACGACCACCAGCACTTTTTTTCGATTCAAAAAAGATAAAGTTGAGCATACTCTTTAGATTTTACTATCTTTTTCGAAGACATTTTTCTATGAGAGGAGTATGCAGCCTATGTGTAAAGAAGATCAATATACTATTTATTGCAAATCTCTTTCCTTGTGAATTGTCTAGGAAAAGCTCTAGAGCAATATTTCGTCCATTTTTTAAATAAATCAACCATGTTTAAACTCAGGAGTTCCTAAAAAATGACTAAAGAAGATGAAAATGATTTCGTTGTCACACCATGGGAAGTTCATGGAAGAGTAGACTACGATAAACTAATGGAACGATTCGGAACAGAACCAATAGATGAGCCTCTCCTTGAAAGAATAAAAAAGCATACTGGAGAACTACACTATATGTTACGCCGTGGAACCTTTTTTACCCATCGAGATATGAATTTCATTTTAGATCAATGGGAAAAAGGAAATAAATTCCATCTTTACACTGGTAGGGGGCCTTCAGAGGACATTCATATTGGTCATTTGGTACCTTGGGTTTTTACTAAATGGTTGCAGGATAAATTCAAAGTTAAGTTCATTTTCCAACTGACAGATGATGAGAAATTTCTATTTGAAGAAAAATTAAGTAAGGAAGATACTTATTCCTTTGCAATCGAAAATGCTTGTGATGTGATTGCCTTAGGTTTTGATCCTAAAAATACTGAAATCGTTATTGATACAGATAATGCTCAAACCTTCTATAACATTGCTCTTCCCATTGCTAAAAAAATTACTTATTCAACAGTTAAAGCTTCATTTGGATTTGATAATTCCATCAATATTGGAAGTGTATTTTACACAAGCATTCAAGCCGTCCCTGCAGTTTTGGAAAGTGTTAGGCAGGGAAGAAATGTCCCCTGCCTCATTCCACACGCGATAGATCAAGATCCCCATTTCAGGTTGGCTCGAGATGTCCTCCCACGGTTAGGATACTATAAACCTGCCAGTATTCAATGTTCGTTCCTTCCTGCTCTTGGTGGGCCTGAAGGTAAGATGTCTGCTTCTGATCCTACTCAAACAGTGTATGTGACCGATGACCCTGAGACTGTTGAAAAGAAGATTGTTAAATATGCATTTTCTGGGGGTCAAGTATCTATCGCGGAACATCGGAAGAAAGGGGGCGACCCAGATGTTGACGTCAGTTTTCAATGGTTAAAAATCCTCTTTGAAGAGGACGATAAAAAGCTTAAAACATTAGAAGAAGATTACAGAAATGGAGATTTACTCACTGGGGAATTAAAAGCCATTTTGATAGATAAAGTCAATACGTTCCTTGAAAATCATAGGCTAGAACGAGAAAAAGCACGTGATCGATTAGATGATTTTTTAATCAAAGATTAAGTGTTTTTTCAGCTTCTTTTCTTATTATTCAGAATTACGACAATGATGAATTGGGGTCAGAAATCCTCATAATAATTCCTACAATTATCTTCTTTAGTACTTCTTGGAGGTTTAGAATGTGTTTATTGTATGTGTAAGTGTTTTTGTTAAACCTGAATACCGAGATGCGTTTATAGAGGCTACATTTGAGAATGCTAGAAATACAAGGAAAGAACCTAAGAACTTACGTTTTGATGTTTTACAAGGTTTAGATGACCTTGACCGTTTCTTCTTGTATGAGGTCTATCGCGATGAAAGTGGCATGGATGATCATAAGGCCACCACTCATTACAAAAAATGGCGAGAAACTGTTGAAGAAATGATGGCGAAACCCCGTGAAGGCATCAAACATAAGAATCTCTTCCCAGAGATTGAAGAAGCTTTTCAATCAAAATAGGTGAAAACCATGGAATTTGAGTTTCTTCCTACTCCTCGCATATTTTTTGGCCCTAAGCAGTTTCATAATATTGGTACCCTTGTGAAAGAATTCGGATCACGATTATTTGTGGTTGCAAGTGGAAGTGCGTTAAACTCCCCTGAAATAAGAGAAACTTTCACGGTTTCAATAATAAAACAAGATCTTAAGTTCGACACCTATTTAATTAAAGGAGAACCAACCATTGAAACGGTAGATTTTGGAGTACAGAAAGCGAAAGAATTCAAAACAGATGTAATTATGGGACTTGGCGGGGGTAGTGCTATTGATACGTGTAAGGCAATTGCAGGTTTATTCACGAACGGAGGATCAGCTAGAGATTATATGGAAGTAATAGGAAAAGGGGCAGTAATTACTAAGCCTTCTTTACCGATCATAGCAATCCCAACAACTGCAGGAACAGGAAGTGAAGTAACAAAGAATGCAGTAATTTTAGCTGAGAAAGAGAAATTTAAAGCCAGTATTCGTAGTCCACTTCTAATTCCGAAAATTGCAATCATAGATCCGAGGTTAATGCAAACAGTTCCACCTTCTGTTACAGCAACTTGCGGAATGGATGCTTTAACACAACTGATTGAAGCTTATACATCAAAAAAATCCCAACCTTTAACAGATGCTTGGGCTTTATTGGGAGTAAAAAAAGCCTCAAAATCTCTTCTCACCTGTTATAGAAATGGTCAATCATTGGAAGCACGGGAAAATATGGCCTTGGCATCCTTACTCAGTGGAATTTGCTTAGCAAACGCTGGTTTGGGGGCTATACATGGCTTTGCTTCTCCTATGGGAGGATTACAGATTCCTCACGGGGTTATATGCGCAGCTCTCCTAGCAACAACAATAGAAGCAAATATTAAGCAATTAAAAGCGGTTGACCCTGAGAATGTGACACTTACAAAGTATGCTAAATTAGGGGAGTTGGTGTCAGAAAAATCCTTCACTTCGATTGATGATGCCCATAAGGCGGTAATAGATTACTTGAAAAAGTTGACCCAAGAGTTAAAAATACCTACATTATCAGATTTCGGATTAACTGATTCTGATATACGCACTATTGTTGATAAAGCAAAAAAATCCTCAAGTATGAATTATAATCCAATTAAATTGAAGAAAGATGTATTAATAGGGATATTACAACAAGTTATGTGAAAGCTCTATTAATCATATTGGGATTAACAAAGGAGGAATATTTGGAGTTGTCAATGCTCCATTATTCGCAAAACTGCTTTCATTCAAGTACTGAATCATGTATGCATTTAATTTTCAGAGAGAGAATCATTCCACGGACGATCCACAAAATGGACAATATACTTCATCAACTGATATTCTCGCCCCACAGGTTTTACAAAAAAATGATTTCCTTGATTGTTTAAAAGAATCAGTTCGAAATTCATCTCTAGGAGTAAACCCACTTTCCATGCCAATTTCTCGCAAGAATGCTTCACGTTCAACTCTTGCTTGTTGTGCTGCGCGTGGAGCCGCAATGAAAAAATTCCGTAGCATACAGATAAGTATTGCTATTGGAACAATCAAAAAAATAGGGAAAACTAATAGGAATATTTCTGGTCCGGGGCCGGGAAGATCTCCTCCACCACTACTGTTCCAGTCTTCAATGAATTCAAGAAAAAAGCTAAACATGAATAAAGCGACACCAAAAAAGATAATTACGAATATAATTGGACAAATTAGGAAAAATCGACCTTTAGTCCCTGCCTTCTCGATATTATCGTAGTAACACAATGGGCAGAAGATATGACGTGTAGTATATGTATCAGAGCTATGAAAATCATCATCAAATGAACTGGAAGAAGTCGTGTGTGTTACTTTATGAATTTTTTTGCAATCTAAACATATTAAGGCGCCACACTGTTCACATTTGTCCATTGCTGTTCTTGATGGATGATATTTACATGATAATGAGCTTGTCATTGTGATTCGTAATGTAAATGTTTCTTTCCCTAAAAAGGTTTGTCACTTAAAAATAACTCCAAAATGCAAGAATCGTGTTCTCTTGTCTATTCATGATTGTATTCTTTTACAGAAACAACGACGACTTTTACAGTATCAAAGCCAATTGAGGTAAAAAAAGGAAAAAGTTCACCCTTTCCTCTTACTAGGTTATTATCAATTCTAAATACCTATCTATTAATTCCCTAAAATTTGATGGGCTTCCTTCAATTGCTCTATTATTGGTATTTTTTGTGGACATTTTTCAAGACATTCTTCACACTCAACACAAGCTGTTGCGTCTTTCCCAGGTAGCCAGCCAACCTTCCCAATCTGAGCATACATGCTTTTAGCATCTTCTTCTTGTCCATATACTTGATAGCGAATTAAAAAATCGAAGATTTCTTTAATATTCACTTCATTTGGACAGGGCATACAATAGCCACAACCTGTGCACACAACATCAGAAAGTTCTTTGAATTTATTTGCAATGTTCTGAATTCGGTCTTTTTCATCACTAGTTAACAGATTATAGTTTTCTTTTGACACTAGCTTTAAATTATCATCCAGCATTTCTTCTGATCCCATCCCTGAAAGAGCAACAGAAACATTGGGGTTACTTAACACAAATTTGAGAGCAAGATCTACAAAATTATTTCTATCTGCTGTTAACCAATGCTGCATCGATCTAGGAGGAGGTATCCCAGCCAATCTTCCACCCCCTACGGGCCCCATGATTGCCACAGCTAACCCATTTTCGGCAGCATAAGCCAACATTTCTTCGTTCACTTGATCTATAATGTTATACTGAACCAGCATCAATTCAAAATGTCCAGTGTCAATGATTTCCTTTAGAACCTCTGGTTTATCATGAAATGAGAATCCAATATGCTTTATTTTTCCAGCCTCTTTTGCAGCCTGGGCCCTTTCGATAAGGTTCAATCCTAACACTTTTTCATGAAAGGTTTTGCCATTAATGCTATGAAAAAGATAAAAATCAAGATAGTCCACATCAAGTTTCTCTAGTTGTTCATTGAGGTATTTATCATAATGAGCTGGTTCCGTGAAATCGGGTAGCCCAACGGGACACTTGGTTACAAGAGTTACTTTTTCACGATAACCATCTTTTAATGACTGGCCAACAACAATCTCGCTTTCTTTCGCGTGGTACGGATACGCGGTATCAATATAATTGATTCCAGAATCAATTCCTTTTCTGATCAAACGAATTGCCTCCTCACGATTTATGGCGGGTTCTCCAGGTTTAAGTGTTGGAAGCCTCATACATCCAAACCCTAAAGCAGAAACCTCAATTCCTGTTTTTCCTAATTTTCTGTAGTGCATTGTTCTGAGTTCCAATTCTTATGTACATTAATTTTTTTCGAATGCTTTTCAATCAGTCAAGTACGGATATGAATTATTTTTGCTTTTAGTTTAGTCAATACTAACTCCACAATCTGGACAGTAAATCGAATCTGGAGGTAATCTGGAACCACATCTTCTACAAAAAGCACGAGAATATTTTTCTCTACCTCTGAAGGAGCTCTTAATCCCAAAAACAAAAGGGAAAAAAAGGAATAAGAACAAAAACGGGAAATCAAAGAATATAAACAAAATTAGACTCACTAAAGAGATCAAAATAGATACAACAAAGATAATTAACCCTTTGGTTTCCATTATGTTCACAATTTTGGTTATATGTAATTAAGAAATTACTGCTGCTCAACTACTTAATCTGAGGGCTTTTTTTGTAGTTCAATGTCTAAGAAAGAATATCTTATTTTTGCTTTTCACAGAAGAAAGTAAAACCAAGGTAAATGTCCTATGATTGCCATATATCCTAGTTTTATTTATGATTCTAGTTAATTTTTTTAATAGTGCGAGGGAATAAGAAATGTACATTTTAGAAAAGGTATCATCGAGTCTTCTCTTCAATTAGAAAGGAGTTAACTTCAAAAGAAGCTCTTAAGTGCAAATGTTGCAATTAAAGACTTGTTAATCGACGCTAAAAGGTATATCAACTCATTAAAATTACTCAAATCCCATCAAAGGTTATCACTATGTACCATAAGGAAAAACTTTCACCAGGGGAGCATTATGTTAACATTCGTGGAGTAAAACTGTGGTATTATGTACAGGGTAAGGGACCAGTTTTGTTGTTCCAACCTGGTGGTGCTGGTTGGGGTGGAGATGCTATTCCCTACATTGAAACTCTTAAACCACTTGAAGAATTAAGAACCATGGTCTATCTGGAACCACGAGGGATTGGCCGTTCACAACGTTTGAATGAACCTAATGCTTATAGTTTGGATGAATATGTCGAAGATATTGAATCCTTAAGACAATTTTTTGAGATACCAAAGATTGCCATCGCTGCTCACAGTCATGGTGGATTTGTTGCTTTGAAATATGCCCTTAAATATTCAAAAACAGTCGAACGTCTCGTTTTAATAGACACTACACCTCATATTTTTCTGGGAAATTATGATAATTGGTTAAGGAAAAGGAAAGGTTATAGAGAGGCGTTATCCGCTCTCAAAAAGCTTCAAAATACTGAAATTCATTCTGATAATGAGAAAGAAAGAGCCATTCTCAAAATTTTATTACCAATCATTCATTTCTATAACTTTGAGAATGTTTCTTCACAAGTCAATAATTATTTGACGAATATGGTTGTTTCAGCGAAACCCCACCATTACTTCAATAAAAATGAAGCATCTGAATATGATCTTAGAGAATTAATTCACCACATAAATGTTCCAACATTAATCATCAATGGGGATGATGATATGCCTCATATTGTTTTAGGGTCTAAGCTTCTTCACGAGCAAATACCTGGAGCAAATCGCGTTATAATCGAAAAATGTGGTCATTGGCCTATGATCGAAACTCCCAATGAGTTTTTCGAGGCCGTTTTCCCATTCTTATCAAAATAATCTTTCTCCCTATCGACACATTGAAAACATTATAATTATTAATACTTCACCAAGGTATTCACGTTTATTTAGGTGAGATATGTTGAAAGAACTTAAACCCCGAATAGATCCTTCAGGGCAAAGAATGATTGATTTTATTCAGAAAATATTTAATGAAGTAGGCCCTCGACTGGCGGGTTCGGAAGAAGAAAAAAAAGCAGGTAACATCATCTATGAAGAACTCCAAAATTATTGTGATGAAATAAACCAAGAAGAATTCACATGTCGTCCTGGAGGCTTTTTAGATTTTATTTGGGTAACAGCTTTGTTTTATATAGCTGGAGTAGTGGCTTATTTCGTTATTCATCCTTTGTTATCAAGTCTTCTTATCTTCATTGGGCTTGGGATATATTTTGTCCAGCAAAACCTGCTCTATGAAGTGATAGACTTTTTATTTCCTAAGAAAACTGAATATCATATCATTGGAAAGATTAAACCTCGTAAGGAATCACAAAAATTGGTTCTCTTATCAGGTCACCATGATTCAGCTTATGAATTTCCTTTGTTGAGTAAATTGGGAGGCAAATCAACTATCTTAATTATTTTAGCTGTAATTTTTGCGATTTTAAGTACTCTCCTTGGTATCCTCAAAACTCTTGTACTAATTTCTCATGACCAGCAATTTTCTCAGGTAGATCCATTTGCAGTCATACGAGTGTTACAAAACTTTACTATTCTATATGTTATTGATTTAGTCCAGATAATTATATTCCCAATTGGAACTATCTTAGTGATAATTTTAGCTCTTTATCTTCGTTCTAATAATGTTGTTTTTGGAGCAAATGATAATTTAACTGCAGTTGCGGCTATACTTGAATGTGGAAGATTTCTTTCTCAGAACAGACCTGATCATACAGAAATTTGGTTGATTAGCTTTGCTGGTGAAGAACATATGAGAGGATCCAAAAGATTTGTGTCTCTTCACCAGAAAGAACTTCAAAAACGCCAAGGACTATTACTTAACCTTGAATGCTTGAGTGCTGATCTATTTCTTGTTGCTACAGCAGAAAATATGTTTTTAGCAAAACATTCCCCGTTGGTAGTTGAAAAAGTTGCACAGGCTGCCAATAAAGTTAATATGCCTGTTAATGTTGGGCCTTTGAGGTTTGCTGGATCAGATGCTGCAAACTTTTCACGTAAAGGCCTTCATGCAACGACATTATTTGGTTTAGCTAAGACTGGTGTTCCTCATTATTGGCACACTTTAAACGATACCCCTGAAAAATTATCTGGTTCAAGTATTGCAAATGCAGCTGAAATTGCTCTTCAATTTGTATATGATGTAGATCTTTCCGATTAATTAAATTGAGGAATAAAATATCCTTACTTGATTCTCTGTAAAAAAAACTTCGGTGCTTATATTCGTTTGTAAAAAATACATTTGAAGAGCATGAAATATTCATTAAAAAGGTTCGTTTGGCTTAAAAACCAAATTAGAGATAATTCTCCTAATAAACTTCCTAAAGATTGGAAAAAACATCTTATTTCCCTTTATATTATTCGTAAGAGTGATGGTATCTGCTTATTTTCACATCATTTCCAATTGGGGGCAATATCGCAGATTGAGAACCAGTTAGTGGGGATGGGGTTCACAGCTCTAGCAAAAATGATGCGAGAAATTGTAGATAGGTCAGCTCGTTTAAATATGATAGATTTAGGGAGAAGAAAAGTTTTAATAGATGAACGGATAAATCTTTTGGTCGTTTTAGTTACAACAAAAGACTCCTCCTTTCTAATTAAGAAACTCGAAGAATTAACAGACCACTTTGAAAATATGTTCGAACTCCAACAACAGATAAACCTAGAAACCTGTGTTCGTCTTGAAGACTATGCATTGACCTCAGAATTAGTTTCATTAGTTTTCAAAGACCGATCAAAACGTGTGTTAGAAATAATCCCTGTGATATTGCAAGGTAAAAGTAAACCGAAAATCTTACTCACCTTCCTATGATAAAAGTGATTTGATGGGTTTGATCCCACCAAACCCTAACACACCAAGCCTTAAATATCTTTCTCTCGAAAGATACGCACCTTCTCGGCGCGGTAAATCAATACGAAGAAGTAATACCATACACTCTAATCAAGAAAAAAGATTAACTAGTATTTTTACTGTAAATAACCTGACAATAAATGAAACTAAAACCTCGTTAAGAGAAAAAAAAGGGTCATCATCGAAAATAACTAGAAGATAATGTATTTATTTTTGAAAAGGCTATATTATCTCCCCTTAATTCAATTCTCTGGAGATTTAGGAAGATCTTCAGGATTTAATGAAACACGAATGTGATTATCACGGCCTATTAAGGTTTCAGCAGATAACATTGCATTATAGATAGCTTCTTGCACTAGATCAATAGTCATTCTAAAGATATCTGAGAGTAACGGACTTGTGTCATTAAATAGTGTTTTTTGGAGAAATGGATCTTTATTAGCATGTAATATTGTATTTTGTGTTGAGAATGCAATTATAAAATCTCCACTTGTGTGACTCAGGATTGATCCTGTCCGTGCAATACCAAACGCACCTCTATGGGCTAGCCTACTTAGCTGACGACTATTAAGAGGTAAATCTGTAGCAATTACAACTATGATTGATCCACCTCCCAATTTCGCAACCCATTCATCGTCCCTTTTTGGTAAGTATTTTTGTTTTTCAAGAATTGAAGCCATTTTAGTTCCATAAAAATGAAAGTCTTTAAAACGACCAAAGTTCGGTAAAACAAGTGTTCCTATGTGATAGACCTCATTACTGTCAATCCGTTCATTAGGTACAACCCTCGAAGCAGTGCCAATACCACTTTTTAATTCGAAAACCTGCATACCTGTTCCTGCACCAATGTTTCCTTGTTGTACTCTAGCTGACTTCGCTTGGGTTATTGCCTCTAAGACATGGGATTCTCTAATATGTCGACCTTGAATATCGTTCAAATAACCGTCAAAACACTCTGTGACAATTGGTGCTACTGATCCTGTTTTTATACCAATTTCAGGATTATTCCTTATTGCGTGACTTACCAAAGCGTCAAAAACTAAACCCACATTTAATGTGTTAGTCATTGCTATTGGTGTTTCGAGACATCCTGTCTCAAAGATTTGGGGAATACCAGTTGCTTTCCCATAACCATTAGCAACAAAAACACCCGCAGGTACTTTTTCTTTGAAAATGTTTCCACCATGAGGAAGAATCATGGTCACGCCTGTTCGAATAGGCCCTTTTCCAGGAATCAGTTCTCCTTCTCCTTCAATGATAGTTTTATGACCAACTGCAACCCCAGGAATGTCAGTTATCGCATTATTTTTACCTGGCTCATAACTACCACAATGCCAGCCCAAATCTCGGAGATTCACCATAATAATGGTACAATTTGAAGTATTCTTTTAAAAGGAGAGGGTTTTCATATCTATTTGAGCTCAACCTTAAGTAAGCCTTTAGTAATCACTATCCCGAGGATCCATATTGGAAATCAATCTAATCTCGAAAAATAATCGAGAATTGATTCATAGATGTTTTGAATTGGTGAAAGACGATTATCTTAACAATATAGTACTGATAGGGGATTTATTTCCTCCTTGCATTAAACTTACAGATATTTATGGTATCTTTGTCCTTCCAAGAAAACCATCTGACTGTGAAAAAATTATCCTTTCTAGCTTAGATAAAATTATTCAAAATGAGTTTACCTTGGTATCTTTTAAATCTTAATATCTCTTCGGATGTACATTAATCCTGTTTTAGAATTTCTCAAAGCAAGGTTAGAGTATTATTTGCTTTAGATTACTAACTTCTCATCTCTTTTTTAAAGAGCTCACCATAAAACTAATTCTCTTAAGATTAATGAAGAATTTAAACTTCATCCCCTCAGAATTTGTTCTTGGTTATAAAAAACCGAAAGAATTGTATATATTCTTTCTATCTTGTTGAAACAAATTTAATTTGACTGCTTTTTTTAACAGTTTCTTTCTGATCCTAATGCAAATGGAAGATATTAATTCGTGTCGTTCGAAATATTGATTCCTCAACTACAAAGGCTTTTAGAAGAGTTAGAGCTCTCTCCTACCCCAGGACAATTAGAATATCTTGAAGCTATTATTGCTAAAAAAGATGTTTTGGTTGTTGCTAGTACTGGCTCTGGAAAGACCTTTGGAACAGTTATCGCTTGTCTTCATCGAATTCTTTCTGAAAAATCAACCCCAATAGCCACTGTGGTGATTACACCACTTAAAGCCCTCAATCGGGATATTTTTCGACGAGTATTGCCATCATTGGGAGAAAAGCTGGGAGTATCAATCGCAGTTCGTCATGGAGACACAACTAGTACGGAAAGAAGAAGACAAACCAAAGATCCTCCGCAAATTTTAATCACCACACCTGAATTGTTTCAAGCTTTATTACCAGCGAAAATTCTTGGACGAGAACGGCTTAAAAATGTTCAAACAGTAGTGATTGATGAAATTCATGAACTAGTTGAGACTAAACGAGGGGTACAGCTTTCAATTGCCCTTGAACGCCTTTCTATGCGTACAGGTAGAAAAATTCAGCGAATAGGGCTTTCAGCAACTCTGGGAAATCCTGAAAAAGTAATGAATTTTCTTACACCAAGATGTACTAATTGCAAAGTTGTTGAAATCCCTTCTTTAAAAAAGCTACGGCTTACAATTGAATATCCAACTCAATTATCTCCAGATCTCCATGAATTTACCAAAATATTACAAACTACTGAAGAGGCAGCAGCACGATTTTTTCGGATAGTTGAAATCGTAAAAAAAGAGTCAGGAACAGTATTACTCTTTACTAATACACGACAACAAGCAGAAATCCTTGGGTATCGATTTAACCGTTACAATGAAAATGTTGACATTGATAAACGAATAAACTTCGAGGTTCACCACTCTAGTCTATCAGCTCAATATCGACTACAAGCGGAGACAGAGGTTAGGAAAGGAAATTTAGAATTAATCATTGCGACTTCTTCCCTCGAATTGGGAATAGATATTGGAGCTGTAAGTTTAGTAATTCAATATATGAGCCCAAGGAGAATAGAAACCCTCATTCAAAGAGTAGGACGCGCGGGACATGGATTAGATCGCGTTAGCCAAGGTATAATAATAACAGAAACTCCACGTGATCTTCTAGAGTCTTTCACAATACAGCACTGTGTTTCAAAGGAGGAGGTTGAACCAACTTCTATCCATTCATTTGCTTTAGATATTCTTTTTCATAGTATAATTGGAATTTTACTTGATTTTGGAGAGACTAAAATACAGACAATAATGAAAATAATAACAAGTACACACACATATAAGAATTTCACTCCTCGGGATCTTTTACCACTATTAAAATATGGCAAGGAAAATTATTTCTTCTATATAAACAAAGAGCCTGATTCAGGAGTTATTTCTTTGAGAGCTAAACGGAAAGCTTTCAAATATTATTATTCAAACCTTAGTAGCATTCCCTCTAAAAGAAATTATATTGTTATTGACATAGGAAGACAAAACCGAGTGGGGCAATTAGATGAAGCATTTGTTTCAACTAGAGGGGAAAAAGGAGCTATTTTTATCTTGAATGGTCTTCCTTGGGAATTTCTAGCTCAAAAAGAAGATCGAATTGAGGTACGTCAGGTAAAAGGGTTAACAGAGGCAGCGATACCCACATGGGAGGGTGAATTAATTCCTGTTTCTCAGATGGTGACAGAGACTGCAAAGGAATTATTCGAAAATAATCTTCTAGATGAAATGCAACCATCAACTATTCGAAATGAACTGTTAGCTTTCATTAATGAACATAAAAAGCTTGGAGTTATACCGAGGAAGAATGAGATTCTTATTGAGTCTGTAGGAAGACAAAAAGTTCTTCACAGCTTCCTAGGTTCTAAAGGTAATGAAACCTTAGGACTATTAGTTTCTTCAATAGTTGGTGCTAAACAAGGATATTCCATAGAATTTCGTTCTGATCCTTACTCTATTTTTCTCTCATTACCACGACCAACTAATTTAAAGCCTATTCTCTTATCCATTGAACCTAAACACATCCCTCCATTATTAAAGCATCGTATTGGAAACAGTGATCTATTTGCATGGAGGATTCGTCAGGTAGCGAAACGTTTTGGGGCTATAATGGAGCCCCTAGAAAGCTCACCAATGGTAACAAGGTTACTTGTCTCTCGTTATAAGGATACGATTATTGGAGAAGAGACCATTAATGAAATTCTTTTTGAGAAAATGGATGTTAAGGCAGTAATTGATTTCTTTTCACAAATTCATAATGAAACATTGAAAGTTAAAGAAATTTCTGTAAAGCAATTTGAAACTCCACTTTCATTTGCAGCAACTCAACCAATATCTCTGAATGTTCTCAAATTAAGACCTTCACATGTCATTTTGGAAAAAGTGGAAAAAAGAATAAGAAATACCTGGATAAGACTTGTGTGTATGAGACTCGATTGTAAATTTGAAAAAGTTCAACGTGTAGAGAGTCTAGAAGAAGATATTCAATGTCCTAATTGTAATTCACGCTTCATTGCAGTTGTACATCAAAATAAAATCGGAGTAAAAGGATTGTTAAAGAAATCTGTCTCAAAAAAGACAAAGTTATCTCGAAAAGAGAAAAAAGAACTCAATACTGCAAAGAAATCGGCTGATTTAATATTATCGTTCGGAAAAAAAGCTGCATTCGTTTTAGCTGGACGTGGTATCGGCCCGACTACTGCAATCAGAATTCTCAGGGCACCTCAAAAAGATACGGAGGATCTTCTTTCCCTAATTTACAAACATGAAGCTGATTTTGCTCGTACACGAGAATATTGGGACTGAGAGAAATCAATATGGTCAGGAAGTTAAATCTTCTAATGTACCTAGATCAATTCCATTAGTCAATTGAATTCTCAATTTGGGGTGTTGAATTAAGTTCCATAACACTGGAAATGTTTTTTTCTCATGAGGTTGATTCAGGGTGAAACCATTTAAATAGAAATTGTAAGCAGGGAGAATAGTGATTGAAACCTGTTCGATCAGGCCAATCTCCTCTGACTCAAATTGATGATCAAAGATTTGGAATACTTCCTCACGAGGAACAGTAAGTCTTGCAAAGACTGGAAACTTATGGTGAATTTTTAATTCATCAATAAGTTCAATTGCAGGATGGACATGACCTAGCATTATTTCTGAAGAAAATAACACGGTTTCACTAGGTTTCCTATGACCATGGAAGATACCTAGTTGATTAAATAAAGAAGCTTCTTTTTGAGGGTAGATTTCAACTTGTTGAGATAGAGATTTTACAACTGAAGTATCTTGATTTCCTCGGATTAGACTTGTTTTTATGCCATTAATCTTAACAATTTGTTCTATAAAATATGAAAAAGCCTTTTCTCTTAACCATTTGTTTGAAACCCAAATTCCATTCTGGTTGGCTTTTGATCCCTTGAAGTGTGCAAAGCTATGTTCTATATCCCCTAATATAATCAGATGATCTGGTTGTGTCTCTTCAATGTCCTTTTTCAGACGATTAATGACCTCAATTGACCAATTCGGCTCTCTTGTATCTAATCCTTTACGTGACCATTCAGCTTCAAATCCTAAATGAAGATCAGCAACTAACAGTACCTTTAAGTTATTATACCTACGTAATAGATAGCGCCTATCGATTTCTTCTTCATTAAACATGTTATACCCCTTGCCACTATCTTCGTTTCAGCATTCTTCGGACGATAACATTTCTGTCAGCTAAACTTTTGAGGGCATATTCGAAGTTCTCATCAGGAGTTAGAGAATAGTCTAAAAACAAACCAGTTCTTCCAATTTTGTCCCTTCGGGAGAGGACCCGTATTCTCTCATCAATCATACGTTGGGAGAGAGATAAGATTTGGATTGCTCTTTTTTTATTTGTATTAATTGATGAATACCAATAGCCTTCCTCCTCGGGCTCAATGAGTAACAGTTGTTTAGTTACTCCTGCTATTCTTCGCTCAACAAGGAGATCTTCGTGATAGAGGAGCCCAGAAAAACGATAAAACTCATCTTCTCTTTCAACAGGATTACTTAATGGAAAGCTGATAGCTACATCATCTTGCATTGATAAAACAGCGCGTATGGTGGAATTGGGAGTACCCATCATTATTCGACGATCTGTAACGTGCAAGTGATCAATAAGATCTAATTTAAAAGAGGGGATTTGAACAGGAATATGAATATCGATATCTGATGCATCATTAATATCTCCTCTCGCTATTGATCCGTGTACGAATGCTTTAATTCCTGTACTTTCCAGAATTTCGAAAATATTTATGGTCTTTTTACGAAATTCTTTGAGAAGGGTCCATTCATCTTCAGTATAGCGATGAAATTCTTGTCCAACATATCGTACTATTTTTTCTCTAGGCATCGATCCCAATTTCTACTTCCAAACCCGTTTTTAAATCCATTGCCTAATTCAATGATTATTAATAAGACGATAATTTTTCCTAAGAAATGACTAAACTTGTTACTTATAGTAGGGTTTATCATTGTCAGTCGACGCTTATCAACTAGAAAAAACATATCGCCGGTTAACTGGAGAAGCGAATTTCATCTCCCGTTTTCGGTCATTCATCAAACGTGATTATCAAACAATCAAAGCTCTCGACAATGTGTCATTCTCTGTAAAACTGGGAGAGAAAATAACTATTATTGGACCCAATGGGGCTGGAAAAAGCACTATAATTAAGATTTTGACAGGAATCATTCAATTCGATAAAGGAAATGCAATTGTTAATGGTTATGATCCACAGAAACAACGATACAATGCGGCTTATCAGTTTGGGGTCGTATTTGGTCATAGATCCTTATTATGGAGACATATCCCCGTCATTGAATCACTAAGACTATATCGAGATGTATATGAACTTGATAGTCAAACATTTGAACGTAGATTAGCTGATTTTATTTCTGTACTAGAAATTAAACCATTTCTTCACCGACAACCCCGTCGATTATCACTAGGAGAACGTATGCGATGTGAACTTGTTGCTGCGCTCATTCACAATCCTCCAGTTGTTTTTCTCGATGAACCTACAATTGGCTTAGATATCGTTGCTGCTCGTCGTATTCGCAAATTTATCAACGAACGCAATCAAGAGGATGGTACAACGGTTATCCTATGTTCTCACAATGTGAAAGATATTGAACAAATCTGTGATAGAGCAATACTACTTTTGAAAGGAAAAATACATTATGATGGTCCCACTAAGGAATTGGCGAGTCTATTACAAAAAGAAAAAAGATTAGATTTCACTTTCAGAACTGAAAAAAAACCAATAACAACCCTAATCCATTTTCTCCAAAAATTATCAGTACAAGAAAATGTTAAAATCACCAATCAGGATGGGAAATCACTAGAAACTCTCAATGGGAATGATAACTCAATTAGAATTGAATATAACGCTGATGCAGTTGATCTTGATTTTCTCATTCATAATCTCTTGCAAATGGTGGATCGAGTTCTCGACATTCAAATTTCAGATGCAGACCTCGAGGATATTATCGAGGAACTCTATACAAACGGAGCAAAGAAAGGTGACTAATGATGCTGAAGATTTTTCGAATTCAAACTCGATTTATTATCATGTCTTATAAACTGATTTATCAGTATCCTTCCATTATTTTAGGAGGATTCATTGAAGCTACAGTGACTGTCTTATCATTTTACATTTTTTGGCAGGTAGTTCTTACTGATCAAGAGTTTAGTAGTTGGGCATTACATGAAATTCTTATTTTTTCAGCATTAGGGTACCTTTGTTGGGGGATAGCTTCATTTTTTTTTACTGGAGTCTGGATGCTTCCATTCAAGATCATAGAGGGAGAAATTGAGAGGTGGCTCTGTAGGCCGCTCCGTCACCCCTTACTTGGAGTATTATTTGAAGAGGTATGGGTTGGAGGAGGAGCTTTTTTTGTTGTTTCAACAATATTACTTGTCATAGTAAGTTCTTATTATCACCTACAATATGAATTACATAATCTTCTCATAGCATTTCTAGTATTGATCCTTGGAATGACTACTTTATACATCATTTATGCTACAGTCTCATCATTTCTTGGATTTACTATTGGTCGAGCAGAATTTATCCAACAAGCGTTTGATTCCCTAGAAGATAACTTTGTACGAATTCCTGTCACGACACTACCAGGAGGGTTGAAAGGGATCCTAATTTTTGGATATCCTGTCGCTTTCATCAGTGCTTTCCCTGCAGAAATATTATTAAACCGCATTGAGATAACTGAGGCAGCTTTCATATTACTACTCATAATCCCACTCTGTTTATTCTGGTTAATGATGTTTTTAGCCGTATGGAGGCTTGGAATAAAGCGATACGAGAGTGCAAGTAACTGATGGAGTAAAGAGCAAATGTTTCATCTCAGGAAATATACGGGAATTATCAGAACGACTTTCGTTGACATGAAAGCCTATATGGGTGAGTTTATAGGAGTCTTAATTTGGACTCCTGTTCATTTTATCCTGCTTTTCTTCATATGGACAATCATTTACCAAAATCCTCAAGCAGAATCAGAGTTTGGGTATTCTTTATCTGCAATTTTAGGGTATGCGTTATTTTCTACATTAATTTCTGAATCATTATTTTTATACAGAGTGGCATGGCGTTTGCAGAATGACAATCTTAATGGTACGTTAACAATTTATCTTTGTCGGCCAGTTGATTACCTAGCATTTAGTCTCGCAGAAACAATACCATTTTCACTGATAAGTTTTAGCCTTTCTTTACCTGTTGTTATCCTTTTAATTGATGTTATTCAAATTCCAATTGAATTAAATGGTTTTATTCTCTTAGGTTTCGTGATTTCTTTAATAATAAGCTACATACTTAGTTATTTCTGTTTTATTCTCGTTGGCTTAACTACTTTTTATATTAGATATATCTGGCCGACTCGAGCCTTATTTTTAGCGGTCATGCAAGTCGTTGGAGGAGAATTAGTCCCTGTAGATATTCTTCCACCTGTTATACGCGAACTAGCTTATATTTTACCCTTTTATCTAATAAATTACGTCCCTTCTGCTTGGATGTTGGGACGAATAACCCCTTTCGAGCTTTTTCTAGCAATTGTTTACGGGATTTTTTGGATCGGGGTATTAAGTTTTCTAACGAAGCTCTTTTGGAGTCGAGCAATAACCAAATTTGAATCAGCAGGTGGATAATTAGTAGTTCTAACCTTGACGTGAAACCACATCAAAGAGAAGAGATTTAGATAGAGAAGTTAATGTTACTTAGAAATTTACCTTTCTTATTACCAACCAGAAACAATGTTCTTATTATAATGAATATCCAAGGTATGAGATTCGAAATCTATCTGATAATCGAGATCGGATCCAAAAGCTGATTGGATTTTGGGGATCTCTCTAACACACGTTTTGCATATATCTAGAGAAGAAAGAAACTGAATTAAGCAGGTTAACTCCTCTTCTTCAACATTTTCTTCTGTAAAATTCCTGACACGATAATTCTGTATAAGCATTGTTTGATTTGGGTGAGACACCTTTTATCCCTAGCTTTTCTTATAGCTAGTTCAGTTAAGTTCTAAAATTGAAATATTATCAAGATATTACTATTTCAGATGAAAAGTAGAAAAAGATGGAAATGGTCTCAAATGAATTCATAGAATCTCTAGAAAATCAGATTCCATGCCTATAATTTCTTGAATCATTTCCTGGTAGTTATCAAACATACCAGGGCCTAATTTAATTGTATAATAAGCTTCAGCCAGTTCTATTTTCCCTCCAGACAAAGAACCAAATGCTTGTGCAACCATCCTCACCATTGTGTCAGCTCCTTCATGAAGCCGAGTCTTCTGCTCTTCAGTCAGATTAGCAGGGTCAGCTCCAGGTACAAACAGGTCTGCCATCATTTCTAATTGCGATTGATGGCAGAAAAGCGCTTTCATCTTTTTATCCATATATTTAGTGATATCTACAAGCCGATTAGGTTTATGCTCCATGGGGATCATGTACCAAACTTCTTCTGGTTGGTAGGGTTTTAATCCCCCTTCCAGATGTTCAGGATACATCAAAGGAAAACAAGAGAAAGCAGCTGCTTCGGATGCGATCCGGCCCACCTCAATATGATCAGGATGTATTTGATACTTTTTCCAAGGATCCCAAGTTATTACACGATGAGGTTTGAGTTTTCTAAACCAGTAGACAAGACGTTCTTTTAACTCTCTGATATGATCCCGCACGAAACCATCAGGTAAGTCAAGGAAAATTGGTGGATTACCTCCCAGAGTTTTCATTGCATTTGTTAGTTCCTTTTTTCGAGTTTTAGCTAATTCTTCAGGTGTAATATCTGTTACTTTTGCTCCCAAATTACCATTTGTTGCACAAATTGCATATACTTGATGGCCTTCCTCAGCCCATTTCGCCAACGAACCTCCGGCCATGAATTCCCCATCGTCTGGATGCGAATAAACAGCAACGATTGTTTTTTTATCAACCATCTTGGGAAAACTCCTAACTATCAAAAATAGAGTTTCATTATTATTGTTTACATATTCTCCTAAAAAAAAAGGGAGACCTCTGAAAAGAGTAAATCTCTATTATAATCCATCGTGGCTACATGGCCATAATTCTCGAGCCATAATATTTGTTTTTTTGATAACTCTGTACTCACATGTTCTAGAATATACGTAGCGTTACTAGGATGTACAGTTTTATCCTTTTTAGCTTGAACTATCATTATAGGTTGTTTAATTTGAACCAAGTTCTCCTTGGCCTCTTTCATAAGAGATAGCAACTACTGTTGATACCACAGTTTTATCATATTTCTTCATGTTCTCTTGAAAAATTAAATCAGCTTTTGCAGCAGGATCTTGAGCGTCTACTTTTTCAATCATTTGAAAATAAGTCATAAATCGTTTTACAATCGGAAGTAATGTTATCATTCTCTTCTTTAAAAACACTGGGGCGCAAATTGGGTAATTGGGTATCAATGGACGAATAAGCAGGATACCCAGCAACAATACAGAAAACTAGATGGAGATACTTCCTTGTTAATCGTAAATAATTTTCAAACAGAAACTTTCTCTGGAAATGAAATTCACAGCCTCGAACTACAATAGTAAAAACCAGGTGATGACGAATCTGTTTAATAATTGTTTCTAATTGGGTTGGATTAAGAAGATGGTTTATTCATTCATAATCGAGAAAGAGAAAATTGTGGTATTGATCTGTAAATCTGATTACTTCCAAAAATTTAGAATTGTTGGAAAAGTGAGATCTTTTAAGGGCGATACCAGTCAAACATGTTGTTGAATCAGACAGGAACATAGTCCCAAATTAGATTTTACCTCAATTGAGTTTGTTTGTAATCTTCATAAGAACCTTAATTTTCGTCAGCTATCATAGAAAAATTAGTTTGTGAGATTAAAAATTCCTAAACTGTTTTGAACGATTATTAAAAAGACATCATCAGAGTGAATTTTTCATGCAAAACAGTCAAACTGAATCATTCGATAAAACAGAAGATTTACTGGAGCCTGAAGTGATTATTTCAAAACAAATTTACGGAATTCTCATCTTTCTCGCGATATCAGCTTCCACTTTTGGATTCGTTATCTTAATCAGCATTCTAGCAGTTTCAGCGCCCCAAGCAACTTTATTATACCCCCATGGTTTTATATTAGGATTATTGCTTTTATCAGGTGGATTAATTCTATTATTAAGCCTGATTATTCTGAATCAAGAATCAAAAAAAACAATTGGTATCATATCCTCTAATACAAATCAAAAAAAGCCAATTGAGTGACTCTCGATATTCTATGTTTGTTTCCTTTCATATTATATTAGAGAGATTGATAAACGCAATCATGATTATTTCTATGTTTTTTGGGAAAATATCGTCTAATGGTCTATCTAAGCACAATTCCCACTGACCTTTGAAAGCATCAGATGCCATTAGGTCGGCATTTTTAAAGGAATGCGAGAATGATTATATAGGAGCCGAATTCAGTGGAAGCTTACTATGACCAACCTGGACAAGTTATTCAGGTTATTGAAGCATTAGCAGACCCTACGCGGCGGAGGATGCTGCTCCTGATGTATAGAAATCCTACAGGGCTTACTGCATTAAATCTAGCAGACATGCTACGAAAAAAAATTCCAACTATTCTTCATCATCTTAAAAATCTTGAAGAACTAGATCTGACTTATTATGATATGCAAAAAATTGGAGGGCAACGAGAAGTAAAACATTGGAAAGTCAAACATAAAAATTTTGTAATAAGTATTGATATGGATAGCATTGCTTTACCAGAAGATTATATAATAGCCCTTTTTGAGGATGAAAAGAGTAAAGCTGGAGTAATAACTGAGGATTTTGGTAAATCTCTAGATCCAGAAGAAATTAAAGAAAGACTCCAAGGAAAGTTTCCTGATATAACAGATCGACAAACAGAGTTAATCAAAGGCCATTTGAGTCGAAAACGAGATTTAGAGCACTATCTTCAACAATGGATTTATGGTGAATTCATAAATTCTGCTGGTGCACTTCAATTAAATTTCTGGGAATTTGGACAACATTTTGCGTTAGATGAAACACTAAGACGATTATTATTTGAAAAATTGATGGAATCGCCAAACTTTACCTATACTTATACTCGTCGTGAGAATGGTGATGTTATCCAACGTATGGCTCTTCGATCTGAATACCTTGAATCCTATAAAGACTCAAGAATTTAACTTTAACGACTCCAGAAATTTCGAGGGAGACGAATAAGTCAGATTAGACCATCTATATTTTATTGAATATTTTTCAATTCAGCTACCCACTCTAATAATTCCTGATGTAAAGATGGAGCCGCTACAAGAAGTCGATCAAATACCTCGTCAGTTGGATGAACGGGATCGCCATTCAAATTAGTAAAATTAAAACCGAGTTTTTCGAGAATAATTGCTGCCGCTGCTATGTCCCAAAATTGGCCTTTCCTTCCAGCTCCCCAAAACAATCCTCCATCAAGTGTACCTTGAGCAATCAACATCAGATGCTGTGAGATCCCTCCACCAAGGCGATATGACCTTCCAATCTTACCCTTTAAATCAGCAATTGCTAATTCTTTCTTGAGAGAATCAGATAAATGACTTGAGAAATCAATGAGGAGACGAGCTTTACTGATAGGGCATGTACGAGGCTTAGGAAGAGGATTTTTATTTAAGCGTACTACTCCCCCCTTTACAGCAGAATAAAGCATATCAGTAAAGGGATTATATACTACACCTACTAAAACCCCTGATTTATCCCAAGCTGCGATAGACATACTTACAAAGGCGAAATTTCCTCTCAAGAATGCTTTTGTACCATCTAAGGGATCAATAAACCAAATTACATTCTCAGGGAGGCTTTGGAGGTCAATTTTTGATTCTTCAGCTTGAATTATGTGATCAGGGAAGTGCATCAATATGTGATTCTTGATTAATCGTTCAGATTCCATATCAAAGTTTGTTACAACATCACTTTTACCCTTCCGAAAGATCTGTAGCTTTTCAAAGGACAATAAGCGTAAACATGACCCAGCCATTCTAGCAGCTTGTTCTGCAACTATTTGAAGACGTTCAACTTCCATTATACTTACCTCACTTCTCCAGCTTAGCCAATTCAAATCTTACTTGTGCACTTAAACCATCCAACAGGGGCATCACATCACCAACGGCACCAGGTACCGCTGCAGCAACCATAAAAATATCTATTGCCACTGGAGCTATATAGCATTCTTTTTTAGCAGTACGAAAGATTAAGATATTAATATCTTCTTCAGTTCGGGCATTAAAGGAAGATTTCAATTCCTCGAACGCAACGAGTCCCAATATATTAATTGACTCCATCTCAGCGGGATTACAAGTAGCTGTGGAGTATAATTCGAGTCCCTCACCAGTAATAATGGAAATACACAGAGGAATTTCCACATATTTACTATTGAAAACCTTTTCAACAACACTTATTGCTTTTTGGGCACTTTCAGACATAACAATCAGCTCAATGGAGAACTCAAACACGAAACAAGGTATATAAAATCTCCGTTTTCATTCTGAAGGAGACAAAATCTATTGGTCAGATTTTCTGGCAGAGTTGATTTGACTCAAAGACGGAAGGTCTTTGATACTTGAAAAATATTTGCTAATCGAGCTTAGGGTACTGAGGGTATTGATTAATTTCTCTAAGAAAAGTTCAAATGATAAAGAATAAAATAATTCTTATTAAACAAGTACTGACCCTAAAGTTTTTTTACCATTTCTTTAGGGAGCAAATGTACAAGTATTATTCCTACTTTCGCCATATCGAGGCATTAAGTGTGAAATTTCCTACTTTATCTGCTATACCTGATCTTCCAAACCAAGAAGAGGCTATTTTTGACTATTGGAAAAAAAATAATATCGAAAAAAAGGTACAAGAAGCATCACGAGGAAGAACTCCTTATGTTTTTGTTGAAGGCCCACCAACAGCCAATGGGCATCCGCACATGGGGCATGCCCTGACCCGCGCTATCAAAGATGTTTTCTTACGTTATAAATCTATGACAGGCCATCACATTACTCCTCGAATTGGAGGCTGGGATTGTCACGGATTACCTGTCGAAATCGAAGTAGAGAAAGAGTTAGGATTGGAAGGAAAAGAGGATATTGAAGCTTATGGTATTGAGAAATTCAATGCCAGATGTCGTGAATCTGTATTAAGATATGTTAATGAATGGGAGGAAATGTCTACTAGAATTGGATTTCATCTTGATATGCCAAGATCTTACATTACCATGTCAGAGGAGTACATTGAATCAGTATGGTGGTCATTAAAACAGATATATGAGAAAAAACTCTTATTCAAAGGGTATAAAGTTATTCCTTACTGTACCAGATGTGGTACTCCGATCTCGTCTCATGAAGTCGCTCAAGGATATCAAGAAACTCAAGATCCAAGTATATATATCAAATTTAAAGTCAAGGGAGAAGAAAATCGCTATTTTTTGGCTTGGACAACAACTCCTTGGACCCTGTTATCGAACTTAGTTTTAGCAATAGCCAAGAATGAAACCTACATTGAAGTGGAACATAATAATGAGTTCCTAATCTTTGCTAAAAAATTGTTATCTCCAATATTTCCAGAGGAAAAACCAATTATCCGAGAATTTAAGGGAGAAGAGCTAATTGGAATGGAATATGAAGCCCTATTCCCATACACGGCTGAGAAAAAATCAGGAAAAGCCCACTTTGTAACTGATGCAGACTTTGTTTTAATGGATGAGGGTACAGGTATCGTTCATTGTGCCCCTGCTTTTGGTGTTGAAGATTATGAACTCTGTCAAGAGATTGGAGTAGAGATGTTCCATCCAGTCTTAGAAGATGGTACTTTTGTAAAGGACATACCTGACTTTGGAGGTATGCATGTTAAAGAAGCAGATCCCTATATCATGGAAAAGTTACGCCAGGAAAATAAGCTCTTACGTGAGAAAACAATCACACATACCTATCCTTTTTGCTGGAGATGTGATTCTCCGTTACTTTATTATGCTATGGAGTCATGGTTCATCGGAATGAGCCAATTACGGGACCGCATCCAAGAATTGAACCAACAAATACATTGGATGCCCAAACATCTGAAAAATGGGCGATTTGGGAATTTTCTTGATGAACTTAAAGATTGGGCACTCTCTCGTTCTCGTTACTGGGGTACTCCTCTTCCTATTTGGACCTGTGAGAATGGACATGAATTTGCTATTGGCAGTCGAGAAGAACTTGATAATTTAACTCAGGGAGGATTACCTGACGATTTTTCTCTCCATAAACCCTATGTTGATCAGATTGTAGTCAAATGTCCCTCATGCAGCGCAAAATCTACTCGTGAAGAATATGTCATTGATTGTTGGTATGATTCAGGAGCTGCTCCTTTTGCTCAATGGCATTACCCATTTGAAAATAAGGAAGAATTTCAACTTCATTTTCCAGTTGATTTCATTACTGAAGCTATTGACCAAACACGGGGATGGTTCTATTCGCTTCATGCTATTTCAACCGTTGTTTTCGATAATATTTCGTTTAAAACGTGTCTAACGATGGGTCATACCCAAGATGAAGAGGGAAAGAAGATGTCAAAGTCAAAAGGCAATGTTATTGCACCGAAGGATGTTTTTGAGAAATTTGGAGCTGACCCCGCTCGCTGGATGCTGTTCAGCACTCCCACATGGAATGATGTTCGATTTGGACTTAATCTCATAGAAGAGAGTATGAAAGAATTCATCCTCCCCTTATGGAATGTATTATTATTCTTTGTAACTTATGCTAACCTTGATCAATATTCACCAGAAGATAAAAAATATCACATTTCTCCAACGGATCGCCCTATTTTAGATCAGTGGATTCTTTCACGATACAATAGTGTACTTAAAGACGTTCACAAGGGTTTTGATGATTTATCAATTCATCTAGTGACCAAAACACTACAGACATTTCTGAATAGTGATCTCTCAAATTTGTGGATTCGACAATCTCGTCGTCGATTTTGGGAGAAAGAACTAAGCTTATCCAAGAAATCTGCTTACTCTACCCTCTATGAAATCCTCTACTCATTAACGAAGACTCTTGCTCCAATTCTGCCTTTTTTTAGTGAAAAAATGTATCAAGTCCTTGTTACTAGTCAAGGACTTGGATTAGAGAGTGTTCATCTAGAAAGTTTACCAGAACCAAATGAGACCTTGATTGATCCTAAAACTGAGAGTTTGGTCAAAATTACACGGGATGCAATTACGAATGGTCGTGCTATTCGTGCCCAAAAAGGTTTGAAGGCTCGTTGGCCTTTACCACAAGTTATTTTTGTTACTAATGCGGAAGGAAATGAAGCTCTTAATACACTAAAAGATCTAATTCTTCAAGAGCTCAATGTTAAGGACATGAAATTCACAGATGACCCCTTGGAATTTCAAGAAATTATTTTCTCCCCTAATTATAAACAGCTCGGACCAAAATTCAAAAAGAACGCCAATGCTATCGCAAACTGGATGAGAAACCAAAAGGGCCAAATAACAAAAGAAATTGCTGAAAAAATAGCACAAGATGGAAACTATCAGATAACCATTGATGAAAATCCTTTTGAAATTCATAAGGATGATCTTGAAATCAGAATTACAGAGCGAGAGGGATTTAGTGGGACTTCTTTTAGTCATGGTGATCTTTTCTTAAACTTAGAATTAACTGAGGATTTGATTCATGAAGGGTTCGTACGAGACTTGATTCGACGAATCCAATCAATGCGAAAAGATATGGGACTTGAATATAATGCTGAGATAACAGTAAATGTTTCGAATACTGATCCAGAAATCATTGAAATCATCAATAATTATTCATCATTAATTAAAGAAGAGGTTTTAGGGAGAAAATTAGAATTTAAATCAGTGCAAGAAGGTTTTACAAAAGACTGGAAAATTCAAGATCCTCATGAAAATATTAGAGGAATAACAATTAGTATTCAAAAATGACTGGTGTTAATTACTGGCTATTAATATTAAATATTCAAAGACGAAAATTCATCAAAGCTAGATAATTGGTTCTTTATGAATTAAAAAATTACAAAATAATTAGCTTTCTTTCATCATTTCAACAAATACTTTACCTCGTAAACGATTAGCAATATTTTGAATAAAGGTGAGAGTAACATAATTATGGGCAATAGAGAAAGTCATGGAGGGAGAAAGAAATGTATTTCTCACTGCTCCAATGCATCCAGGAAATCTTTGATCATATTCTTCTGCCCATTCCAGAAAATCTTCCATTTTGTAAAAATTGCTAAAGAGAGCAAGATTAAATTTATCTACAACAGCTCTAAAAAGAATTGGAACATGGGGATCATTCCTTAATGTTCTCAATACCAACTCATTCTTATTTTTGATTTCAAATAAAGAAAAGACCAAAAAATATTTTGGTGGCACCCAAACTCGCGGGAAGCAACAAACTGGATTATCAATTATTCTATGCTCCAACAATATTTCAATCCGACGTTTAACAGTGCGACGATGAACATTAAGCATATCACTTATGTGATACTCATTAGTTCTAATGCCTTTCCCAGATAAAAGAAGTTTAATAAGTTGAAGTCTAAAATCATTAATCCTTAAGCCATTTAGCTCTGGATGATGATGATTCTTATAATTAGCTTCTAATATTTGCACTGCGATTGTGGGGTCATACTTAATTAAATTTCTCATGGTTAAATAAATTGCCTCAGATGGATAAATTTCCTCCTTGAGAGTAATCTTTGCCTCTTTGATTATACTTTCTTTCCAGTTTTGATAAGAATATAAATCCTTATGAAATTCAATTAGAAATGTGTTGTATTCATTTTCCTTCACAAAAAAAGCTGCCCATATAACTGGATCCTTTTCAATAAAAACATTTGTTTTCAAGTTTCTTTGAAAATTTGCTTTTTCAATGACAAGAAGAGGACATTCCTTAAAAAGATGAGAAAAAGGATAGAAAGGCTTTTCTATAATTTCGTGTTCGAATAACTTATCAATATTGTTTTTTATTGTATTTCTATGTTTACCTAAGATTTTTGATAGCTCAGTATTATTGACAGTGACCCCCTCACCTTTACATACTAATTCTAAGATTTTTAGGTTTAATTGATCTTCAAGAATCTTTTTCATGAAATACGAGACCATCCAAATTTTATTTGTTGATCAACTTATAGTGTAAATATTGATAAATATAAATGTAATCATTTTGGAATAAAAATTCTTTTTTTTTTATCAAATATGTCAAAATTACGAATAAAAGTGTTTCTTAAGTCAATATTTTATAATATATAAATAAAAAAGCAGCCAAAAAAATGTCATTTTTGATATATTATCCTTTGCTTTATTATCAATTATTAGATCTTTATTTTTAATTTTGTACATAAATGTTTTATATTTCTGTTTTTTAATTATTCTTGAATCTAGATGGCTTAAAGTTCACGGATAGGGCAAGAATGTCTTCTCAGGATGAAAAAACAGTACTAAGCACTGAAAATATTCTTGAGGCCTTAAATCATGTTAATATTTCAGCTTTTCTAGATAAGTGGGGGCCTGAAAGGGTAGTTCAAGTCTATGACCCTGATATACAGATGCAAGGGTACTTAATAATAGATAATACTACATTAGGGCCAGGGAAGGGAGGAATTAGAATTTCTCCTAATATTACTCCTTTAGGGATTTTTAAACTTGCTAGATTAATGACATGGAAGTGCGCTCTGGCAGAAATCCCTTTTGGGGGAGCTCAAGCTGGTATTCGTGCAAATCCGTTTGAAATTGATACAATTAAGTATATTAAAGCTTTTGCTGATAAAATAGCACCTTTTATTCCTAATAAATATATAGCTGGTCCAGACATAAATGTTGGTGAAAAAGAGATTGCAGCTTTTGTTGAAACGGTTGGTGACCTGCTGGGAGCCACTGGAAAACCAACTGACCTTGGAGGAATAGCTTATAAGAATGATATGGCTGGATTCGGAATTGGAGTAGCTCTTGAAACAAGCCTTCAAGTTTTACAGGATTCAATTCGATGTCCTAATTGTTTATCCGAAACACGCATAGTGATCCAAGGTTTTGGTAAGGTAGGTTATGGAACTGCTAAATATTTGAATAGCAAAGGAGCAATTATAATCGCTGTAAATGATAACTGGGGAACCCTCTATAATTCAGATGGTATAGATATTACAAAGATTAGAGAATTTGCATATGCCATGAGTAAAGAACGTTCTTTAAAACGTTCTAGAGAAGGTATGATCTTACCTAGAGACGAGATCTATGAAATAGAATGTGATGTATTTATTCCCTGTGCATATGATTGTGCAATAAATGAGGATACAATTTCTCAACTTAAAACAAAACTTATTGTTGAAGGAGCTAATAATAGTTCAACCACTGTTGCTGAAAGAAAATTGTTTGAAAAAGGTATTATTATTCTCCCTGATATTCTAGTCAATGCTGGAGGGATTATTGGCTCTTTTGCCGAATATAAAAAGATGGATGCAACAGAAGCTTTTGTATTAATTGAGTCAAAAATCAAGAAGAATGTTAAATTAATTAGTGAAAAAACAATTGATTCTGGCCTTATTCCACGAATAATAGCTAAAGAAATTGCTCAACAGAGAGTCTTAGACGCTTTAGAGGATGAATCATAGGAAGAAAAAAAAATGTTTAATCTATTTATTAGTTATAGTGAAAATGATAAGCAAAGTTTGAAAGTTCCTGATTTCGTTGAAGAAATCAAAACATATTCGGATTTTGATAGAATTATTTTGTGTGAAACTAATAGGAGTAAAGACAGCCTTTGTAAGTGTCTTAATTTCTCCAATAACATGATTGATGTGTGTATTTTTTTCTGTTCAAAAGAAGCACGAGACATCTTAGATATGTGTGAAGAAGTCAATTTAGCTTTTAATTCAGGATTAGAGATTATACCCATCTATCAGAATTTTTCAGATATTTTTCCTATCATACGGCATAAAAGAGGGGTAAAAATTGCAAAAAACAGATTTAATCCCCAATATGTAGCAAAACAGGTCATTAAAATTGTCAGAGATGGAAAAGAAGTTATCTAAACCAATTAAATTTATCCTTAAGCTTTTTTCAAGTTAATATATTAAAAATACCAGAGATACTAGATTCTGTTACAAAAAAAAGTGTCGAGAAAATGAATGCGATTAATGGAGTTCTAGTTATTGGCGGAGGGATAGCAGGTATGCAAGCTGCACTCGATATTGCTAACCAGAAGATCCAAGTATATCTAGTTGATTATGCACCAGCAATTGGAGGAGCGATGGCAAAACTTGATAAAACTCTCCCTACAAATGATTGTGCGATATGCATTGAAGCTCCCAAAATGGTTGAAGTTGGACGGAATGAGCAGATTGAAATAATCACTTATGCTAATATCACTAAGGTGGAGGGAACAATAGGTAACTTTACAGTCACTATAGAAGAAAAACCACGTTACATTGACACGTCAAAATGTTCTGGTTGTGGGGATTGTTTTGAAGTTTGTCCAGTTAAGGTTTTAAATGAATTTGATCATAATTTGGGTCTTAGGGGCGCTATTTATCGTTATTTTGCGCAAGCAGTCCCGAATGTTGCCACAATTGATATGGATTATTGCCTTAATTGTGGATTATGTGAATTAGTATGTGTTCCAGGTGCAATAAATCGTAATGATAAACCAAAAATTCGTAAAATCAAGGTATTTGCAATCATATTAGCTACAGGATTTGAAGAATTTGACCCTAAAGTAAAGAGGAATTTAGGATATGGCATTTATCCTAATATTATTACAGGAATGCAATTTGAACGATTGCTTTCTGCATCAGGACCAACAGAAGGGCAAGTTCGCCGACTTTCGGACGGAAAGATACCAAAGACCATTGCTTGGATTCAATGCGTAGGTTCTCGTGATGTTACAATAAATCAACCATATTGTTCTCGTGTATGTTGTATGTGGGCAACTAAACAAGCAATGATAGCTAAAGAACATCATTCTGAAATTAATCCCTATATTTTCTATATGGATCTACGAGCATATGGAAAAGGCTTTGAAGAATATTATCAGAGAGGAAAACATGATACTGGGATCAATTATATAAAAAGTCGTCCAGCGGAAATTAATGAAACAAATAACAATAATTTAGTCATATATTATGAAGATATTATTTCTGCAAAGGCTGCTGAGCTAAACGTAGATTTAGTAGTTTTATCCTCTGCTATTAAAGCCCCAGAAAGCAATAAAAAATTAGCAGAGATCCTAGGAGTAGAACTTGATAAATATGGTTTTTTTAAAGAAAAAGCCATATCATCACCACTAGAAGCTTCAGTTGATGGTATCTACCTCTGTGGGTGTAGTTCTGGTCCAAGAGATATTCCAGATTCTGTTTCTCAAGCAAGCGGTGCTGCATCGAAAGCTTTAGCTATAATAGCTAAAAATAACTTCGAAGTTGATAAAGAAGTAGTCAAGGAAACATCTATTATATTACAAGATATAAGGGATGAGGAACCACGAATTGGAGTTTTTATTTGTCATTGTGGGCATAATATTGGCGGCTATCTTGATGTGGAAAGCGTAACCAAATATGCAAAAAGCCTACTCAATGTTAAATTCGCCACAAATAACCTTTTTACCTGTTCAGAAGCTACTCAGACTCTGATAAAAAAGGCTATTCAAGATTATAATCTAAACCGGATTGTTGTTGCGTCATGTTCTCCGAGAACGCATGAATCCCTTTTTCGAACAACCTGCAAAGAAGCAGGTTTGAATGAATCTCTCTTTGAGATGGCAAATATCCGCGACCAATGTTCCTGGGTCCATTCACACGAGCGGGAAAATGCTACTGATAAAGCCAAAGATCTTACAGCTATGGCAGTGGCAAAAGCCCGTTTATTAGAACCATCTGTAAGAAAACAACTCAAAGTGATTCCAGAAGCACTAATTATCGGTGGAGGAATTGCAGGACTAACTGCTGCTGACGATCTTGCAAATATGGGGTTTGATGTTCATTTAGTGGAAAAGAAGAAGAACTTGGGAGGCCTTTTACGTACAATGATGACATTATTTCCTACAGATCAATTTGCTGGAGATATTCTGAAAGAGAAGATTAATAGTATATCCAATAATCCAAAAATTCATGTATATCTTAGTACAACTGTTGAAAATGTTGGGGGATATGTCGGAAATTTTGAAATTATCCTTTCAGGTGATGATAGCAAAAAAATCAACGTTGGAACTGTTATTATTGCGACTGGTGGTGAGGAATTCAAACCAGTTGGATATTATGGCTATTCTCGCCATAAGAACATACTGACTTTACTAGAATTTGAACAAGCACTTAAGAAGAAGAAATTACCGAAAGATGTTACCAACATATTTCTGATAAGCTGCGTGGGATCGAAAGAGAAAGAAAAAAGCAACCGTACGTATTGTTGCAGAGTTGGATGCGCAGCTATTTTAAAAACTGCACGAAGATTAAGTGAAGTCTATCCTAATGCTCATATTCACATTCTGCATCAAGATATTCGATTAGTTGAAAAAATTGCTGAAGAATATTATAGTGAGGTACGAAAACTTCCACAGGTGTATTTCATACGTTATAAAGAGGAAAACAAACCCAATGTAGTAATTAGTGAATCTGGAATCACTATATCATTCCATAACATATTTACGGGAGAAGATTATTCTTATCCAGCTGATTTAATATTATTAACCACTCCACTTGTGAATTCATCTAGCGCGAAGGAATTAAGTCAACTTTTTAAAGTCCCCTTGGGAATAGATGGATTTTTTCAAGATATAAAACTGGA
>JAHQWW010000023.1 GCA_029856365.1 Candidatus Hodarchaeota archaeon | reverse complement strand
GTACGTGATATGGCTCGATTGGCAAAAAAGCAATATCTAACACTTAAAGATGATCTAAAATTCACTCAATTTCTAAAGAGTACTAGTGCCAGCCTTTCAGCAAGAATTGCACCTGAAGAGAAGCCTATTTCTCCATTAGAAGAATTACTTCAAGAAACAGAACCGATTACAGAAGAGGTTGAACCTATTTCTCCATTAGAAGAAATGCTTGCAGAACCTGCCCCCAAACACCAGCCCACACCTATGACTGAACCGACCCCTATACCTGAACCAACCCCTATAGCTGAACCGACCCCTATACCTAAACCAACCCCAGTACCTGAACCGACACCTGTAGCTGAACCGACCCCCGTACCTGAACCAACCCCTACTCCTACACCCACATATACACCCGAAGTCACCCCCGAACCAAGTAAACCTAGTATACCTCCACCACCAGATGAATTTCAAGCTCTTAATGAAGCATTAAAAACAAGTGGTCTTGACCGTCCAAGTGAGGAAGTGGTTGAACCTACGCCATCATTAACAAGTATGCTTTTACAGAAGGACGAAACTGGTGATAAGGAAGAAGACGACATGCTGTCTTTATCTTTGCGAGAAGCGCTAAAAATTCTCCGAGATGAGGACGAAGATTGAGGAGCCTCAGTTATGAGTGAAAGGAACATTGTACTCACTTGTATCTGGAGAACTGATGATTTTACTGTTTCTGACACTAAAATTCGCCATTCAGAGGATGAAGCTGTATTAGTTATTGATGAAAACACCGAGAAAATAACCGTCCAAATCCCTCGGCATTTTTCATTAGTTACCAAAAAAATAATAGAGCGTCGTGTTCAATCTATCGCCAAAAGTGGTTTTATAATTCCTAAAAGGCAAATAAGAATCGGTATGGGATTTGAAGTTGAAATCATTAAGGAAGAGGTTATTCCTGATGTTCTCCTTCAAGAAGGACATAAATACTCGTTAGAAAGACCCATTACCGTTGTTGAGACTCCCAATCAAATCATGGAGGAGGAAACAGAGCCAGAATACGTTCCTTCCTTTTTGACTTATGAACCAGAATATGTTTCTTCCTTTTTGACTCAAGAATCATCAGTTTCTGACACTACACTCTCCACACAGCCAGAAATTAAACAAGAAATTTATCAAGAACCTTTATCTGATGAAACAATAGAAAGAACAGAAGACATTGCTGATGATGCTGAAAGTATTGCAGGTCGTTTTATAATTGCCCTTACAAAAACAGGTGATGTGTATATTACCCAAAAGGATAATCATTATTCTATAGAATATTCTGCTGGACGTGTTGATTTTCTTGTTAGAAATGGTGATATCGAAATTCTGATGACTAAGCGTATACCTACAGATGATCAAACATTAAAACAATCAATTTTTGCTGCAACCCGTAAAAAGCTTTAGTTGTGAAATTTTTAGCGAAATTTACATTGTAATAGAAGAGTTATTCAGATTCTAGAACAGAATTTCACGACTACGTGTCGTATAAGTCATTAGTTCTTGCGAAAACAGCTCAACAAGGTTTTCGTTTGTGGTAATTACCCCAATGAGTCCTTCTTTGTCGGGATGTTTGGGCTCTGGACAAACCAATAGCTCCTCTGCATCACGAATACACCCCCAGAAATCTATAGTATCTAATTGTTTTAATCTAAGATTAGCTGAAGATAAGATTTTCTTTAGTGTTGACTCAGGAACCTTGGTAAAATCACCAATGATAATCACTCGAGTCTTCATTGGTAATTTAGAGGCTACCATTAATGTCTGAAGTTCTGGACGAGGCATCAAAATCGTCAAAGAGGATTTAGCACGTAATGTTAAGTCTCTTAGCATCATTATTATAGCTGTTTCTCCAACAACTAAGTCACTGGAAAGTAACGAAGATTCAACTTCCGAAATACCAACCAATCTGGACAGTTCAGTAATTTTGTCAAGCTTTTGTTTCATTTCTTTTATAGAAAACGTTAAAGCAGATATCTCTTGTTCGAGTTGCTGTTCAATTTTAACAACCCGAGTATTTATAATTTCATCAGTTTTATCCAATGTGGAACTAAAATTTTCCAATTGAGCATCTGCAAAACTTGTTACGATAGTATTCATTCCAGAGATGAATAAACTAAAAGTTCTTTCAAGATCAGTGATCTGATCTAATATAATTTTTAATTTATTGCTAGATTGTTCGCCTAGCTCGTCAGTTTTATTTAAAATGTCATTAAAAGTGTTTATACTTACATCGAAGGTTTCTACATTCTTAAAATAGGATTCCAGATTAACCTCAAACTCTTCAGCAGTATGTTGAATTAAATTCGAAATTTCATTAGAGAATTTATCAGTAATTTTATCCACCTGTTCATTAAAGTCGTTAATTTTTTGATCAAATACAGTTTCTACATCCCCTATTTTTGCTTTTATATCTTTTTTTCTTTTGTTTAGATAGACTTGGATCAAATTTCTAAAATCAGTGCCAATCTTAAGTTTAATATCTTGCAAGTCGTGTGAAAGGAGCTGAACCTCTTCATCTAATATTTTCTGCACTTCGGTCAAACCAGTCTCAGTTGCTTGAACAATAACGTTCTCTGTTTCATTCAAAGTACTATTCAAACTAGCAACCTTTTCCAATATCATTAAATTTTCTTTAAAAATTTGTTGAATCGCTTTTCTGTCTCCATCTAATCGTATCAGGTTAGAAATGAATTCATCCTTTCCTTTGAATAATTTTCTACTCTGTATATCATTTATTGAGTTAGCTAATGATGATTCCATATTATTAAGTCGGTTAACGATTTCAGTAAATAGATCCTTCACCACTTCATCAATATCTTTGTATCCTTGTCTAATTTCAAGGAATTTAGACTTTTTTTGAATCGCATTTGACCGAAGATTGTCTAACAGTAAACTTACTTTTCCAATTTTTCTATCGAAATTATTTTGCTCTTCAGAACGATTAGTTTCAAATTGATCAAGAATTCCCTCGATTTCCTCTGAATATTCTGTTATTTCCTCATCAATATTGGTTCTTAATAATTCAAGGTTAGTCTTACTGTCCATCCTAAGTCTTTCAAGATCTTTATCAATTATATTAGTTGTTGTTTTTAATTTCTGTGTAACTTTGGGAGTGTAAGGATCGAGAATGTCAGGGATAGTCTTTATTTTTTCAAGATTAACTTTAGTAATTTCTTCATTAAGTTTTTTTGTTTGCTTTATTAACAGCTGAGTCTCGTTCTTAAGTTCTCCGATATTAATTAGCATATTTTTTTCGGAAGATTCGATTATTTGGCGAAAATTATCAGTATGCTTGTCTAAGTTCAGTTTAATTGGATCTAAACCTTGTGAGAAGTCATTTTCTAGTCCCGCTGTATGTTTTTGAAAAGCCTCTATTGCTTCAGTAAAAATATCAGCAATTTGCTTCACTTGAATCTGAAAAGCACCTGAAGCTTCTTTACGGATGTTAACCAGAGTGATTGGATCATAGGCGAGAAAAAAAGCTTTTAAAAATGGTTCCAAGGCTACATATCGTCCAACTTTTCCTGGAATTCTTTTTGCAAGTTTACTACCTACTAAAATATGGAGAGCTTCTTGTGTTTTTATATAATCTAATCCTGAAAGCAAACTAATCTGGCCTAGAGTTGCCATCCCAAAAGAAAGCAGACTTAAATAGACTTTCCCTTGATCATCATCGGTTAACCCAAGTATTGGGATAATTTCCTTGATTTCTTCTGAAGATATCTTCAGTCCGACCATTATCCTTACTTTCCAATCGTTCTATATGAAAATGATCTTTTTGTTTAAATATATCAATGGAGTTTTTTTACTGCAAATTTTCAGAGAATATTTAGAACTCTAATATTTTTTTCATTTAAATGATATAAAACATTCTTTATTTTTCTTTCACCCTAACTCAAAAGAAAGTAGATGCTTTAATGAAATGCTAGAAAATATAGTTCAAAACTTAACTTTCCCGTGCACTACTAATTTGGTTTCGTATTTCCTTTCAATGTAAATTAAAGAATCCTATAGTACTATTAAGAAAAATTGCATTTATTGTTTAGTGAAAATTAATATTTTCCTGTTTATCCTAAAATATTATCTTGAAATCTCTCTAGATGTTGTCATTAAGAACATAAAATATTCCGATGCCAATTATTAATCATTTTTGTTATCTCTTTACAATTAGCAATAATCTTTAGAAATATTGTTTGAAGAAGATATATCCAAACTTTTAGTTTTTATCAGTAGAAGGATAATTTGCTTTCATAAAATCAGAGATAAAACAAGAATTTTAATTATATTGATGAACACTCTTAAGTTGCTTGGACAATTTGGAAGTGTTTAAAAGAAAACTGAAAATAAGAGCTCATAGCAAGTATTTAAGTATCTAATTTCCAACCTTATAATTAGAAAACCACACGATTTCTTTAAGCCACAAGACAAATGCGAATAGGAGCTGACACCATCTGCTACTTATGAAAGTTTGTTTGCTAGGTGACGGAGCAGTGGGAAAAACTGCTTTACGTGAGCGGTATTTAGGCAAACAATTTTCTAGTGGGTACGTGATGACGATTGGCGCAGACTTTGCTGTAAAAAAAACAAGAATAATGACGGAAGAAGGGGAAAAAGACGTTAAATTTCAAATCTGGGATCTTGCAGGACAACCACGATTCAATAGTGTCAGAGAACTTTATTACAAAGGCTCCCATGGAGGATTATTAGTATTTGATATTACTCGACGAGATTCTTTCGACAATTTAAACGCCTGGATCGAAGAGCTATTCAAAAACTCTGGCCGAGGAGCAATGCCCGTCGCTGTCTTAGGAAATAAAGTGGATTTAAGAGAGGAAGAGGATGATTGCGTCACTAAAGATGAAGCTCTGGAATTCGCTGAAGACCTCAAGAAAAAATTCCAATTCAATTGTAACATTCCCTACTTGGAGACTTCAGCTAAAACAGGTGAAAATGTTGATGAATCCTTCAATGAATTGGCTCATAATATCCGTATATTTTTGATGCAAGCAAAATAAATGAAATATGAGAGCGACCTACGATTGGTCACTATTCTTCGAATTGGTCATCGGATTAATCGTGATAAGAGGATTACTACTCACCTAGCTCTTGTAGCTCGAGCTTTTGGAGCGGTCAAAATAATTATTGCTGGGGATGAAGATAAAAAACTCCTCGCCACAATTCGCCAAGTTAATTTGGAATGGGGAGGAAATTTTTGTCTGGAAATGATTTCCTATGATAAATGGAGGACTTTCATAGAGCAATGGAGGAGGAATAGTGACAATAAAATTATACATCTTACAATGTATGGAGAAAATCTATCTATTTTTGAGAAATCAAAAGACTTTGCCAATATGAAAAAAGGACTAGAGAACTTGTTAGTTGTGGTTGGGGGAAAGAAAATCCCTAGCAAAATATTCCAATATGCAGATTGGAATATAGCAATTTCGAATCAACCACATTCTGAAGTTAGTTCCCTTGCGGTTTTTTTAGATCATCTTAATCCCAAATCTCTACAGATTCAGTTTAATAATGCCTATAAGCAAATTGTTCCTTCGTTAAAAGGAAAAAAAGAATTCTGGAAAATAAAGTAATGGTAATTGGAAAAAAAATTCAGATTGGTGTCATTGGTGATTCACAAATCCGATCCAAGGCCCAGTATGATATTAGTTATGAAATTGGTAAGGAAATTGCACAATCAAAGGCAATTCTTATCTGCGGTGGACGGGGAGGAGTCATGGAAGCAGCATGTAAGGGAGTACATGATATAGGTGGAATTTCTGTTGGGATACTTCCAACGAATGAAACTGATCCTGAAGTGAATGAATATCTCACTATAAGAATTCCCACACTAATGAATCAAGCCCGTAATGCTATCGTCCCCTTAGCTAGCGATGGCGTGATTGCATGTGGAGGAGGCGCAGGTACATTGACAGAGATAACATTTGCGTGGATTTATCAAAAGCCAATTGTTTGTATAAGTTCGATTTCTGGTTGGAGTCAAAAGATTGGTGAACGCGGGTTTATTGATCATCAAAGTTCTAAAGTTCAAATTCTGACGGCAAAAACAGGAAAAGATGCAGTCAAAGAAGTTCTTGCGATAATTTTAGGATTTAAACAATGACAAAAGTCCAGAACTGGATTTATTATTCAAAATTTCAGAGATTCCATCACATAATGCTTTTAATAACCCATCTTTTTTGGCATTAATCAAATCAGAGTAATCAGCTATTGTAGAATAGAATTCAGAATTATCTGATGTTTGTACTGCGCCGAATATTCTATTTGCAATTTCAAGATAACTATCTGTGTCGGATTCTGACAAAACTACTGTCTCTCCCATTTGAAGATACTTCCCACAATCTTCTATTTCATAAGCATTAATTTCAGCCAGGGTCAAATATGCTCTCATTTTTGGGGAGAGAAATGAAGATTCTTGACTCCAAGAGTATAAGGTTTCAAAGCATGCTACAAAATCCTTTTTGTTACATAATAATCCTGCATAACAAAAATAGAGATCAGAAACTACATTAGGATTGAAATTAGCTTCAAGAATTAAATCATGTAAGTGTGAAAGGAATTCTGACCTCTGAAAAACCTTTTCTATTATTATCTGATTACAGACAGTCTGAACGCAATTTTCAAGAGAAGCTAATCTTAAATTTACTAATGTAATTGGGATTAATTCAACATATACTCTTTCGTTTATTTTTCGACTGATACCCATTATAAGAGCAAGTACTAGATCACAAGCCAATTTTGCCTGATTTCCTGAAGCAAAAAGAGGTATAGCCTTAGAAATTACCATTTTAGCACGATCAGGATCACCATAGCGAAATGCTCTTCGAATAGCTCCTTGCAACATTTGAAAACCATCAAACCAGTGACTTTGCTGGAGTTCAACCAATCCTCTTTCCAACCAAGGATCTTTTATCATTTTTATTCTCCTATAGTTTTAGATTTTAATGAGCTTAGTGAATTTTAAAACCTTGAGTAATTTTAAAAAAAGATTGCTTCCAAAAAATGAATAGATACTTATTTTTGAGTTTTGGTTGTGTGCCACCAGATTATAATAAATATAACAACATATTTAACTAGCAAGAACTAGCAATTATAACAATTATAACAACATATTTAACTAGCATGAACTATCAAGCTTTATAAAATCGTAATTGGTACAGAGTGTTGATATACCTTGAGTGATTCTGAATATATTAAAAAATGGTCTGTAGAAGATGATGGCACTTTAACTCCCGCATCTCTTTCTTCGATGGCAGATCTTGCTGATGACAATGTTTTCATTATTGTTGATGAAGATTCGCGTAAAATATTCATTTGGAAAGGTGAGAAAGCACCTGTAAGGAGAAAATTCATATCAGCAAAAGCAGCACAACAAATGCGGCAAGAAAAGTATGGAATGGTCTATCGAATAGAAAGCCTTGATCCAGGATTGGAAGGGGCTGATTTCCTTGCAATATTTGGTGCAAAACCCGAGGAAAGAGAAGTAGCAGCACCTACAACCTCAGTACCAGAAATATCAGCTCCAAAACCAGCCCCCGCACCAGCTCGTGCACCAGCTCGCACATCGACCCCCATGCCAGCTCGCACACCAACCCCCACACCAGCTCGCACACCAACCCCTGCACCAGCCCCGGCTCGAGCATCAACCCCTGTATCAACCCCCACACCAGCTCCAAAACCAGCTCCGGCACCAAAAGTTGTGAAAGAAACTGAAGTAGTAGTTACAGCACCCATTAAGACTATCACACCAACTACTCTAGAAGAAGTATCTACAAAACTTAAGGATCTAGAAATGCCTGATAATATGGAGCGTGAAATCATCATTATAGGCAACTTGGTCTTTTCCGTAATTAAAGAGCATTTAGCTCTTTTTTCTAAAGATGTTGTAAAATTGGAGCCGATGGATGACCTCCCCTCGGGAATTTTTCCCGCATCAGATTATCAAGTTAGACTTTTTATTGAAGATGGAAGGGTAATATTTACTGAACTTCTTAGGAAAAAGACACGCTCAGAGAGAGAAGAATTCATTGAGGACATGCGAAAATCTCTCCAAGATTTATCGAAGATGGGAATTTAACTGATTATTTGGAGAACCTAAAGTGCCCGACGAATATTTACTCAAAATTTGCGCCATCGGATCAGGTAGTGTAGGAAAAACCTCACTCATAAGGAGATTTGCAGAAGGAAAGTTTACAACGAACTATTTACCTACACTCGGAGTGGACATTACAACCAAAACAATCCAAATAGATGGCAATAATGTCAAGTTAATCCTTGTTGATACAGCGGGCCAAGAGTTTTTTGGCAAATTACGACCAAGTTATTATCGAGGTGCTTCTGCTTGCCTTATCATGTTTGCTTTAGACGAAAGAACATCATTTGTAGCTATTCCTGATTGGTTGGCGGAATTTCGGAAACACATTCCTGACGCTTCGGTTCCGATAGCTTTGGCTGGAAATAAGAAAGATAAAGAAGATGAACGCCAAATATCTACCGATGAAGCTAACACATTGGCTAAAACCTACAACATGACTTATTATGAAACTTCTGCTAAATTAGGCGGAGAAGAGATTCAGGAAATATTTGTTGGTTTAACGAGGCATGTTTTACAACAGAAACAACCAAATAACACTTAATTGTCATTTACAACAAATGAAAATCGCAGGGATGAACAATGCAGGCAAATTCTAACTTTGAAGTCATAAAGAGAGACCATCAAGGGGTTCCAGTAGTCAAAATAGTTTTCTGGGGGCCTACACTTGCAGGGAAAACTACTGCACTCACTATTACAAAAGTATTAAAGAGTCTTGAAGATCCTGAGAATGTCTATAAATTTTTAAAATTAGAAGATCCCACAGGTCGGACGTTGTTTTTCGATCAGGCGATTTTTGGCGTAGGAAAAACCGCAGCTGGATTGCCAATACTGAAATACCATCTCTTTACTGTTCCTGGTCAAGAACGACATGCTGGGCAACGAAAAGTCGTTCTACGTGGGGCACATGGTTTAATTGTCGTTGTTGACTCTGAAAAATCTCGATGGGAAGAAAATAAATTCTCTTTACAGGAAATCAATACTCTTGCTGGTGATAAACTAGCTAGTGGCGCATTACCTTATCACATTATGCTAAATAAGATGGACCTTCCTAGGGAACAACGAATTTCATCACTAGAAGTAGGAAAATTATTAAGTGAATCAGGAGTTACAACGAGTCTTCGAGATGCAGCCGTTAGAATAGTTGAAGTGTCATGCCTGGAAGCGAGGGATGATTTAAAAGCACTTCTCTCAAAAAGTGACCGAAGTATGATTGTAGATGCGAATGGAAGGTTAAAAAAAGAAGTTAGACCGTTAAGTGTTACCCGTGTTATCAAATCTGTTGAAAGTCTAATTCGTGAAATTATTATTCAGATGATGAAGCAACAAAGTTGATGAAAGATAATTATATCTCTCTTAAAATAACTAGAACAACAATGATGTTGTCTCGTTTTTCTATTTTTTCCTTAAGCAAGCTCCTTCCTTTCTTTATGTTATCTATGCCATTCATCAAGGAGAAATCAACCCTGTGAGAATCTCTATAACGAATCCAAATGTTATTTCAATCGCCATGAGAGAGTTTCAAAAGGGATCAATTATTGTTTTCCCAACGGACACGAGTTACGGGTTAGGAACGGTTGGATTAAGGTGGAATGATAGAAACATTAAACGAATATATGATATCAAATCAAGACACCTTGATAATCCACTCAGTCTTCTTATCACAAAAACTATGGTGTCAGAATATACAGAGATATCAGCAGGAACTCAAAAGTTATTATCAAAAGTTTGGCCTGGTGGGCTCACAGCAGTTTTAAATTGTGATTCTCGGGCTTCTCAGACATTATCTTCATTTCTAAACATGAAAGATCCACAAAAAATTGCGTTTCGTGTTCCTAAACATAAGATACTGTTAAAAATTATTGAAAAAGTTAATATTCCAATCATTGGAACCTCTGCTAATAGATCAGGTTCAAAACCGAAATACGATCTTCCATCAGTTTTTCACGAACTACCTTCAGATGAAATCGACCTTTGGATAGATGCAGGAAGATTACCAGAGAACCCCCCTTCTACCGTGGTTGATCTTACTGATCCATTGAATCCCATTCTTCTTCGGAAAGGAAATATTGATATTAAGACTATTTTGGGAAGTATATTGTGAATCTGAAACTTTAATAATAATATCATAAGGAAGAAAGAATGGATAAGTATGCTTAGTCAAGAGACTTCAAATGACATTCTTGTGATCCACCAAAACAGGATTGTTTTTAGCTCTGGTCAGGGACTCCTAACGAAGCACTCAAAGATCAGTGCAACAGTAACTCAAGTACTCACCCTATTTTCTGAAAGGATTATGAAAGGAGAACAAATTCATTTCATTCGTTTTGAAAAACATCGCATGATTTTTTTGTTCTCTCAGAAAATAAAAGATTATCAATTAGTTGCTATTGTTTTAATTCCTATCGAACGGAGTGCTAGACAAGTCATCCCCGCTATGAGTATTGTTTTACGTATGTTAGAGGAATTTTTAAAAGGTAATATTGAAGATGCTAAAAACAGTCAATTAGATTGTTTCTACCAGATACTTTCTTCACCAGAAAATTCGCTTTTTGTGGTTCCACGATCTTCAGAAGGAATACTAGCTGCTCTTGTTATATTGACTGCTTTTGCTCACGATATGCAGCTTGGAATTCAGCGGATTGCCTCAAATTTACATTTTGTGGATCCTAATAAACCATTAGAGCTTCAAGACATCATTCAAAAATCTCAAACCAATAGAATCCTTTCTTTTGTACCTCTTCTTGGAGTGGAAGATAATAAAAACGTCCTTCTATTTGGTATGGACTCGCCCCACAAGTTTTACTTTTCTGCTTATCCTGATGAGCGAATTTATGACGTCATTGGTCGTGTTTTTGGTAATCAATCGAATGCAGCTAAAATGAGGGAATTTATTTCAAACAAAGAGGCGCAAGAAATTGCTCAATCGATTTCTCTTCTTCCTCGGTCTGAGGATGATTTTATTCGCAGAGAGATTCTATTGTCAACCGTCCTTCAACCTGGTAGAGATATTATTGTTACAATGTCAACTCCTCTCATGCAAAAACTCCGAGAATTAGCTTCTACTACTCCCATGGTTGAAAAGGTTCCTGTTATTAAAAAACCTCTTGTTTCCAAGGGTCCAACTGTTATTAAAAAGGTCCCTGCAATGGAGAAGACTCCTATTCTCAAAGAACCTTTAGTTCCTACTGTTACTGCTGATATTGAAAGCTTATCTATTGAATCTCCAATGAAAGTATCTGAAGAAGCACACCCTAGATTTCAACAAAAAGAAATTGAATTAGACACATCATTAGAGTTAGTAGCAGAACCTGATGCAATTCCGGAAGAAATACAAGGAATAATTACCAAACCTATCGAGACCATACCAATAAAACCTGTTGATAGTGATGTTTTAGCACGTTTAGATGAAATAAGAAGAAGTGGTTTTGAATATCGTTTTGATTCAATTCCTTTGATATTTGATACTGCCCCTTACCAAATTAATATACCAGAAACTCAAAATTTACCATTCCAAGAATCTAGCATTACTATCAGGCTTTTTCGGGAAATGGATGGCCATTTTGTAATCCATATTTACACAGTTCTTGATCGCTTATCTGCTTTGAGAGGTTCTTTAGAGGATCTTTCAATCAGAATCGGAGGAGAAACTCACTTAAGAGAAAATCATGTTTCACTAATAGGGCCTGTTGAGAAACAACAGATGACTATCAAAGCATTATTATGGTTAAGCATTGTAGAGTATCTTACACAAGTTGAAATGGAGTTACAAAAACTTTCGAGCATATTTGAGATTCCTAAAGAAGGTTCAATCTTAATTATTCCCCCTAAAAGAGAATATATTAAAGAAAAAATCCCTACGAAATTTCGAAACTTCATTAAAGAAATGGAAATTCGCAGCCAAGTTGAACAAGAGGAACTTTGGACTCTTGGAAAAGCTCAGAATGAAATTATCTCCCATTTAATGTCTCCTCTCAAACATGGAGATGGTGTGGTTTTTGTAACTTCCGATAATAACCAAGAAATGGAAGAGATAGCCTTATTTCTATTATATGTTTCTGAAATCTGTGGTATAGGATTTTCGAGATGGTAAGAAAGGCTAAAGGAAATTCTCGGCGAAGGCTGCTATTATATCGGTCAGCAGAGGTCTACCCGTAGCAATGATGCTGAAGACCGTCCGGAATGGCAGAAAAGCCCATTGCTGAAATCTTTGTCGTATTTCCGGTCAATTTAACTCCCGTCTCCTAGTATTCCAATCTATAGACATAATAACATGCCCTCTGCGAATTTAGTGGCCTTTCAGAGGTTTATCATCAATATTTTTTTTCTTTAGGATTGAAAAGTTATAAACTTCAGACTTAGATATCTTTGAAGAAACGATTGCTTTAAGAAATATTTTTCGACCTACAATGTATTTTGATGATCTCCAAATACCCTTCCTCTCGATATTCATCCCAATGAACCTTTGATTCGAGAATATCTATACATGCTGGAAAAAAAGGAGCATCTAAAACGAAAGATTCGAATTCTCCTCCCTCACCAATCATTGATAATTCTGATTCAGGAACAGCTTGTTGAAGTTCTTTTAATAAGTCGGGAGTAATTTTTTTCCCAAGTAATTCTCTTTTTAAGGCCATACCAGAAACAGAAGAAATAATAACATTGAAGTTATTTCCTATTAGTTCGGATAATAAAAACTTAGGAGATACCCTCCATAAAGGGGAAAAGCATTTCATGTTGGCAAGATAAGCTGCACGATTGAACTTAAAACGCTGGAATTCTGAACGAATACCCCCTGTAATAACCGCTTCTGCACCAGATTCAGTCAAAACAGCCTTCAAAGCGTTTATTTCTTCTTCTACATTACAACTATCGATCATAATAATCTGATGTGGAACCTCCAACATATCAGCAATTATAGCCACATATTGACTGTTTGGAATGTGAAAAAGCAAACTTTCAAAGCATGAAGAAATAACGGTGAGAATTGATATTACCTCAAATTGATGCAATGCAAGCCATAAAGCTAAAATGGAATCTTTACCTCCTGAGACAAGACATACTACTTTCATTACATTTTAACCTCAATTTTTCAAGAAAACGAAACACACTTTTGGAAATTTATATTTTCTCTTTCCAAATCCCTTTCCTCGTTGATAAACTAAACTTCTTTTAGCAAAATTTTATTTTTCTACTCTTTAATTGTAATCCCATTCTAAAAATATGAAAATACGAAATAGGTTTTCTTAGAGAGAATTGAATTGTCTAAAGATATTGTTGAAGACATAACATCGCTTAAAAAGGAACGTAATGCTCTTCTACTAGTACACAACTATCAAGATTCCAAGATTCAAGAACTTGGGGATTTTATAGGTGATAGTTTTGAGTTAGCTCGAAAAGCAAAATTCACAGACAATTCTATCATTGTATTTGCAGGTGCCGAGTTCATGGCAGAAACTGCTGCTATTTTAAATCCCCAAAAAAAAGTATTAATTCCATCCTCCATGGCAAAATGCCCTATGGCACATATGCTATCACCTACGAAAATGAAACGGTATCGAACTCTGTACCCGAATACTACTATTGCAGTGTATGTGAATACCACCGCTGAAACTAAAGCTATGGCAGATATTTGTATTACTTCAGGAAATGCTGTTAAAATAATAAAGAATCTTGATGAAAAACAAGTTCTGGTTGGACCTGACCGAAATCTTGCTTATTACATCCAACAACAAATCCCTGAAATTAAAATCATTCCTTTTCCAAAAATTGGGTATTGTTACGTTCACCGAAAGTTTATTCCTTCGGATATTAAGAAATTAATAGTTAGATATCCTGAAGCGGAAATTCTAGCCCATCCAGAAGTTAGTCCTTCTGTTCAAAAGATTGCTAATAAGATCTGTTCAACTAGCAGAATGTTAAAAGAAGCTGCCAACTCCTCATCAGAAAAATTCATTATTGCAACCGAAAATGGACTAGTAGATCGTTTAAGATCAAATTTTCCCACGAAAATGTTCATTCCTGCTCGAAAGGACGCTATCTGTATCCAGCAAAAGCAGATTACAATTTATAATCTATATCTTTCACTTCTAAAGGAACAATATCGAATTTATATCCCGCCTAATATTGCTAAGAAAGCACGTTTACCAATTGAGCGAATGCTAGAGCTCTCAGAATAAGAAAAGGAATTCTCCTCATGTCATTTAAACCCACAAAATTATTGGAACAGAAACTCCTTCAATTCCTCCAAGAGGATATGGAATATGGAGATATTACTAGTGAATTAGTCCCAAATATACCTGTTCATGCAAATTTAGTCTCTAATCAAGAGGGAGTTCTTTGTGGATTAGATTTTGCCAAAATCCTCTTGGAATCATTAAATGTTGAAGTTTCAAGTTTATTTAAAGATGGAGATATTATTAGAAAGGCAGATGTTATCCTACAGTTAAGTGGCCTTAGTAGAGCAATTCTTGTCTCAGAACGCACAATCCTAAATCTATTGATGCATCTTTCAGGAATTGCTACTCAAACACGAAAGCTTGTTGATAAAGTAAAGAATTCTAGTCAAGACATAATAATCGCTTCCACACGGAAAACAACACCAGGATTTCGGTATTTTGAAAAATATGCAGTTAAAATCGGAGGAGGAGATCCCCACCGATGGAATTTATCTGATAGTGTCTTGATTAAAGAAAACCATCTAATTTTACTTGGAGAGGAGGCCATTCCTGCAATTTTCAATCAGTCAAAAAATAAGACTTCTTTTACAAAAAAAGTCGATATTGAGGTAGAGAATCTATCTGAATTGAAAAAAGCTCTGAAATTATCTCCAGATATAATTATGTTAGATAATTTTTCCATTAATGACATCCAGGCAGCAATTGAGATTGTACGGCAAGAATCACCACAAACCCGTCCACTCATAGAAGTTAGTGGAGGAATCTCTGAGCAGAACATAGATATGTACCTTATTCCTGGTATAGATGTTATTTCCCTAGGAAGTCTTACTCACTCTGTCAAAGCCATTGATTTTTCCCTAAAAATCTTGAAGGTTATTTCATCAACCCGTAATGGAGAAACTAATATTGTTGAGTAAGTTGTTTCGAGGAATCAGCATTGCATTTTTAGGTGCTACAATTATAACCTTTGTAATTTTTATTTTCTCACCATTACTACCATTTAATATCTTCGGAGGTTCATTAGGGCTATTATTCTTTTTTGTGGTTATAGGATTATCTATTATAGTATATATTTTTCTACCTCCTGAATCTTCATCAGTCAATTCTTCCGTCCAAATCACAGAGAAAAATCATACTCAAAATACAGAGAATTCAAATAAAATGAAGGCTTAAATATGCCTAACAATCAAGGATTTCAATCTAAAAATGCACTTATGGAATCTTCATTTGTTTCAAAAACCACCTGTATATATGGACCCTCAAAAATCAAAAAAAATTCAATTATTGACTCTTTTGTTGTTATAGGATATCCTACGAGAGCGAAAACAAACCAAATAACCCTAAAAAGTGAGATACAATTACCTATCGAATACTTATATGACCAAATTTCCACAGGCTCCATAATTGGCGAAAATAATCATATTAGACCCTTTACGACTATATATGAAACATCTTTGTTAGAAGACCACGTAGAAACAGGAACAAATGTTATTATTAGAGAAAATTGTCAAATCGGTTCTGGGAGCATCATTGGAAGCAGCACAGTCCTTGATAGTGGTGTAGTGATTGGAAAGAAAGTCCGAATACAATCGAACAATTTTATTCCCCCTAAAATAGTACTGGGAGACAATATTTTTCTTGGACCAGGTGTACGATTTGCAAATGATTTATATCCTGTAAGTAGCAGATTAGTAACAACTATAGTAGAAGATAATGCAATTATTGGGATCGGAGCTATCATACTTGCAGGAATAACTATTGGAGAGGGAGCAGTCATTGCAGCTGGCTCTATCATAACTAAAGATGTCCCTAGTGGACATGTTATGATGGGAACACCTGCAAGATGCATTATGACTCGAGAAGAATACGATTTAAAACAAAAAAATTATGAGACCTCACAAAATTAGTTACTAGAAAGTCCCCGTATTCATTCTCAGAATGTATAATAAACTTATTTTAGGCTATATTTTTATAAGGACTGGCATTCACACGGACTGACGCCACATTTAGGGCAATAAAAAGGGTATTTTTTCCAGGCAGCATTTTCAATATCGATATTAAGAAGATTACAAACAGAGCAAAGCCATGCAAACACATCAGCTACCTCTTCTTGCAAAGATTTTTGATCATCTTTTAAATAAGCTTCTAAAAGTTCCCCAATTTCTGTCTGTAACCACATCAAGCTTTTTTCTATACCTCTTTTCTGATCTCGTTCTCCATAGAGAATGAACATTAGCTTTTGAAAATCCTGAATAGTACGATTTACCACCATCTGCTCTCCTTTAAAACAACTGGACCTTTGAGTAATCACCAATGTTTAAATCATATCCCTTTCCGACCAATTCGACCTTATCACCAATAAGAGAGTCATGAATATTCGTATTATAAATACGGGAACCACTGCCAACTATTGAATAGGAAATAATTGATTTTTCAACAATAGTACCTTTATCAATACTTACATAAGGACCTATAATCGAGTTTGAGATGTGATTGTCCTCTTGGATCGCGACTGGAGAAATTACCACTGTATTATCCAACTCGCCCTCAATTGAGGATAGCTCATTTCTGTCTAAAACAAATGTGTGAGCTGCTAAAAGGGCTTCTTTTTTGCCACAGTCAAACCATCTACCAGAGTCGATTGACCCAAGAATTAAATCTTTATTTACCATAATTTGAAGAGCATCGGTTAATTGCAATTCTCCTCCCTTTCCAACTTGATTAGAAGTGACTAGTTCTTGTAACGCGTATTTTAACTGTAAAGAGTCCCGTATCATGTAAACCCCAGTGATCGCTAGCGATGAGGTTGGATTCTCAGGTTTTTCTACTAATTGTTTTACTATATTAGAATCATCATGGGTGGTTACGATACCATAAGCTTGAGGATTGGAAACTGACTTAACAGTGATTGCTCCCGTCCAATTGGGAAATTTATCAAACTCAGCAAGCATTAGAGAAAATGAATTCTCATAAAGACTATCTCCAAGGGTGATTAGTACAGGTTCACCATCTAGGAAATCTGCAGCGGTATATATCGCATGGCCTAAACCTCTACGACTTGTTTGTTCTATGAAAGTATAATTACAAATTTTTTCATAATTAGATTCGATGTACTCTATTAACTTATCTTTTTCATAACCTACAATAATAATTATATCTTTAATATTTGCTTCAATAATATTATCTAATATGTGGGAGATTAAGGGCTTATTTCCTAAGGGAAAAAGGGCTTTTGGCTTTGTGTTGGTATGTGGCCGTAATCTAGTTCCTTTCCCCGCAGCAGGTATGATACATCGCATGATTACAACTCCGTAAATCAGAAATACTGAGTTCTCCTTCTAAATCTATTGGGTTGTCCTTAGTTATATCCTTTTAATTCATTCTTTTTTTAGCTAATTCATAATGTTAACATTAGAAATACTTGTTACCGCCGTCCTGGCGCTAATTATTTCCGCTATAATAACGCGTGTTCTCATCCCATGGGTAATTAATTCCTCCATGAAACGGGGAATTACAACAGTTGATGTTCATAAACCAAATAAGCCTACAATCACCGAAGCGGGAGGATTAGCACCATTACTGGGATTCATCTTTACTATTCTCATCATAGTATTTATTTGGGAAAATATCACTCCAAATTTTGAGGAAGAAATATTCGAACCCCTCTTAGCGGGACTTTTGAGTGTTGTAATTGCTGGGTTAATCGGATTTTTAGATGATGTTTTTAAAATTCGATGGCGTGACAAAATATTATTGGGCTTCTTACCAGCAATCCCTTTAATGGCCTTGAAAGTTGGTGAAAGTAGTATAAACCTTGGATTCCTAGGAATCATTGATTTTGGTAACTTAATTAATCTTCCTTATCCAATTGGATATATCAATCTTTATAGTCTTATTATAATTCCTTTAGCTGTAAATTTTGCATTCAATTCTTTTAATATGCTTGCTGGGTTTAACGGATTAGAAGTTGGGAATGGAACAATTTCCCTCTCTATAATTCTAATTACAGCACTTTTTGTAGGTAATCCCATTGTGACTCTTTTTGTGACCTCATTACTTGGTGGTTTTCTAGTTTTACTAAGATTCAACTGGTTTCCTGCAAAAATCCTAGCTGGTGATACAGGAACTCTAACTCTAGGAACAGGAATCATCGTCGCTCTGATCATTGGCAACATGGATCGGTTAGCACCAGGACTTTTTGGATTACACTTCGTGAATTTTTTATTATTCTTTCTGTATCTTCTTACTCATCAAAGCGCAAAGCTAGCTACAGTAGACGACGAAGGTAACATTGTTGTCCCATGTCCGTATACTGTATACTGGTTCTTTCCATATTTTCTAAAAATTAGGGAACGGAAGAATGTAATCATTATTCTTCTGGTTCACACAATTATATCTGTAGGCACCTTAATCATCTCATTACCCGCGTTCACCCCTGGTTAGTTAAAAGGAGCATGCAATTGTGCCCCCTTTGTCTCAAAATATATTATTTAAAGCCTTAAACGATCTTACCCGAACACTAGTAAATGAACCAGCTCCAACTAAATCAAAACTTGAAAGTCTCAAACGAAACATTGCAAAACAGTATGGATTACAACGATTTGTTCGAAATTCGGAGATTATCGAGTTTATTCTCACTTCAGAAGATTTTACAGAATATGAAAAAGATTATTTAACGCAATTTCTGCAAATTCGTAAAGTAAGAACAATTAGTGGGATCGCTGTTGTCGCAGTGATGACGAAACCCTCACCCTGTCCAGGTAATTGCATTTATTGTCCTGAGGTTAATGGAGCACCAAAATCCTACACAGGGAAGGAACCTGCAGCAATGAGAGGGGCCCAAAATGACTTCATTCCAAAAAAACAAGTACAAGCTAGACTAAAACAACTTAAAAGTATTGGCCATCCACTAGATAAGGTCCATCTTGTAATAATGGGCGGAACATTTCTAGCAACGCCCTTAGAATATCAAGAATATTTTGTAAAGGAATGTTTAGATGGAATCACAGGAAAGACATCAATGAGTCTGAAAGGAGCGCAACAAAGCGCTGAAACTAGCATTTATCGCAATGTTGGTATCACTTTTGAAACCAGGCCTGATTACTGCACGGAAACGTATGTTAACAGGATCCTAGAACTAGGGGGAACAATCTGTGAAATTGGGGTACAGACTCTCTCTGACAAGATTCTACAGTTTATACAACGACATCACACTTTAGAAGACGTTGTAAAAGCAATCCGTTATGCTAGGGATGGAGGACTAAAAATCACTGTTCATATGATGCCAAATCTCTTTCAATCCCCCGAAGAAGATATATCTATGTTTGAAAAGCTCTACACAGATTCAAGATATATTCCTGATGCTATTAAAATCTATCCTACATTGGTTCTCGCTAATACACGTTTATTTGATTTATGGGAAAATGGAAATTACCTTCCATATAACGCAGAAGAAGTTGTAAGAGTAATGGCCACAATCAAAGCAATTACTCCTCCTTTTGTACGTATCCAGCGTATTCAGCGTGATATCCCTGCATATCTGATACTAGAGGGTGTACAATCGGGAAATTTGAGAGAAAAAGCAAGGGATATACTAATAAGGCGTGGCGAGAAATGCTCTTGTATCCGTTGTAGAGAAGTTGGTCATCAAACAAATCTAAGGGACACATCATGGATTGAAAAGGAAAAAGAGTACCACACTATTCAATATTCAGCTTCTGATGGTATTGAACACTTTATTTCCTTTGATACGGTAGATAAGGAAACTTTAATCGGGTTTTTACGTCTTCGAGAGCCATCATCATATGCATTCCGTTCTGAAACACTCGATCCACAAGCAACGATCATACGAGAACTTCATGTTTATGGGAAACTTGTTGGAATTGGCAGAAGTCCTAAAGAGCTCGAATGGCAGCACCGTGGAATAGGCCAAAAACTGATTGCCCTTGCAGAAGAGATCACTATTGAAAGAGGATTTAAGAAAATCCTTGTTACATCTGGTTTAGGAGTTAGAGATTACTATCGTAAATTAGGATTTAAAATTGATGGGGTTTTTATGGGAAAACGGCTTTAGAACAGATTTCATTGTAGTGGTGATAGTAAGACTTATCTCCTTTGCCTATATGGGATTTCACATTATTGTGCTTGAGTATTAACAAGAGGAACCTTACATCGTGAAGTCTTTTTTAAAAGTAATATTAGGGGAATGAAGGGTTTCTATTGATGTACTCATTCCATTCTCAAGAGCATATCCCATTCAAACTGGAGATCTTTCTTAAGTTCTTCTATTTGTACGAGAGTCATCTTTTTGAAACGCCCTTGTCTATCTAGGTACTCTTCTAGGGGGAGTCTTTTGTCGGGATCACGGTACTTCATACCACGTTTACTGAAGGTAAGTTTCCCATTTTCAACTTCATAAAGTGGAAAATATCCTGTTTGTACAGATAATTTACCAAGTTCTGGAGTAATAGCGGGATCTGAATTCCAACCGGTAGGACATGGAGCATCTATTAGAATGAATCGGTATCCTTCCATGTTTCCAGCTTTTTTAGCTTTAGTATACAGGTCTCGAGGATAACCAATGGATGCAGTTGCAATATAGGGCACATCATGAGCAGCCATAATACGAGTAATACTTTTTCTCTTCTCTTGTTTACCTGTCGGAGTAGTGGTTGTAGATGCACCTCGAGGAGTAGCCCCGCTTCGTTGAGCGCCGGTATTACTATAGAAACCATTATCGTAACAAAAGTGGAGGATATCCTCATTTCTTTCTGCTGCTCCAGACCAAGTAGCTACACCAATATCATAGGTTCCTCCGTCTCCAGACCAAACTACAGTTGTCACTTTCTCTCCTCTCCTTTTTTTAGCCCTTGAAATCCCAGAAGCAGCGCTAGCATGAGCTGCAAATGCAATATTCAAAGTAGGAACATTATAGGTGACGTGGGGATGGAGGCTCTGGATAACAGAAGCGCAACAAGCGGGAATCACAACAATAGGGCGCTCTAACGCTGATATAGCAGTACGATATGCAATAGAAAGGCCACAGCCGGCACATGCAAAATTTCCTCTTAATAAAACTTCTGGTCGATCTAACATCTCTTTTATCTTGACACTCATTGCTTCATTCCTCAATTACATGATTTTTCCTACTTCAGAAGCGATATCCATGTATGTAACATCCATTCCTCCTAGACCTCGGATAATTTGGTGAAATTCAATATCTACCTTATTTGCGTACAATTCGGCTTGAATTTCAATCGCAAGCTGGCCAGCATTGCCAAACGAAACAGCCCTATCAATTACTAAGAGTTTTGGTACTTTTCTCAAAGCTGCAATTAATTCTTTTTTTGGAAATGGCCGAATAACACGTGGTCGAATAACAACAGCTTTAATACCTCTCTTATTCAAAACTTCCAATGATTGTTCAGCTTCTTCCCCTAAAGTTCCAATTGCAACGATAGCAACGTTGGCGTCGTTAATATCACCTACAATTTCAATCATTTCTTTGCTGAGTCTTCCGAATTTTTCATAATACTCATGGAAAACTTTAGGGATAATAACTCGCGCATTATTAAATCCATCAATTAACGACATTCTTTGCTCCCAAATACCTTTAGAATCAGTAAGGGATCCATGGGCGAAAGGATCATCAGGATCTAACATTGCAAGTGGTTTGAAGGGAGGAAGAAATTCATCAACTTCTTCTTGGGTTGGAATTTCTACCTGAGCTGATGTATGACTCAGGATGAACCCATCCAAACAGATCATAACTGGCATCCACACCTTATGATGTTCAGCAATTTTGAATGCACAGAGGGTCAGGTCTAACACTTCTTGATTGTTCTTTGCATAAAATTGGATCCACCCCGCATCCCTAAAAGTCATTGAATCTTGATGATCTGGCCATATATTCCAAGGATTCAGGGAACGGTTCACTACTGGCATTACAATTGGAACCCGTGTCACTCCAGCCCACCATACCAATTCACCCATGTAAAGAAGGCCGTGGGCACTAGTTGCAGTAAAAGTTCGAACACCTCCTAATGAAGCACCAATAGCAGCACCCATTGCACTATGTTCACTTTCTACGTTCACAAAATCACAATCAAACTCTCCCCGTGCAATCATTCCTGATATAGTCTCAACAATAAGTGTTTGAGGAGTAATAGGGTAAGCTGGGATAACTTTTGGTCTTGCTAGTTTGGCTGCTGTTGCTACAGCAGCATTTCCAGTCAATAATTGAACATTAGGGTTTTTCATTGTTTGTACCACTTTTCTCACCTATTCTTTCTCCATTTTTAGCGCATCTTGAGGGCAGACATGTACACATACCCCACAACCCTTACAATAAACATAATCAATATAGGGATATTCTCCTTTGGCATCAACACGAATAGTGCCTTCAGGACAATACAACCAGCATTGATAACATTTAGTACACTGTTCTTCAAAGAAAATAGGCTTACTTGTTCGCCAATCACCAGTTGTACCTGGACCTGGGGCAGATCCCACCGTAGGTCTGCCTAATGGCAAAACGGGATCTTTCATTTCGCTTTCGTTGTCCATTGACGTAACCTCTTTTAATTAACAAATTCAAATCTTTCATAGGCCATTCTTATCGATCGAATATTGGCCTCAGCTAACTCTCCTTCTCCAAATTGATGTTTAATAGCAGCAATAAGTTCTTCTAGGCTGATCAATCCTGTGGCTTTGATCCAAGCTCCCAACATTGTTGCACTAACCATCATAGTTCCTGATTTGATCAATCCACATTCTCGAGCAATATCAACAGCATCGACTTTACCAATTTTTAGGCTTTTCTTTTCTTTTAGAGCAGGAGGAATCTCCTTTGAATTAATTACGATAATTGTTCCAGGAGTTATATCATCGAGTGGCATTGTTTCAACTAATGAGGATTCTAACACAATCCAGCTGTGGGTATTTCCTGTAATTACTGGGGCATGTGTTTTCACATGTTTATCAGCAATTCGTACATCTGCAAAAATAGGCGCACCTTTGCGTTCAGCACCATATTTGGGGATTGCTTGGACGAATTTTCCACCAAGGTGGCCACTATATGCCAGTACTTTCGCAGCTGTTACTCCACCCTGTCCTCCCCGGCTTAGAATTCGAATTTCAGTCATCATCCATTTTCCATCCATAAAAAAGGCCTTTTAGAATCTTCTAGGCTGATATAGATCCGTAATGACTTCTAAAGATTTACGATTGAAACATCTTTATGCTTATTTAATAACTATTCGTGGATATAATTCATGAGAATTTTCCACCTTTATTGGATCATTAAACTCCATTATAGAGCGATGTAAACATCTTAGTTTTTAAAAATTACCCTTAATCAGAAGTTTTTTAAAAATTTATAAAGTTAATTATCTTGCTTCGAATCTTGTGAAAATATAATTGGTTATTATTACAGTTCTTGGCCATAACAATGTCCTAGAGTGGTGTATGCTCTTAGAAGTCACTTGACAAGCCAATGATGGTTTATTAGTAAAAATTAGATAAGAATAAAATAACTTCAAATAATCAAGGGTTACAATTATATCTGGTTACAATCCCACAACAGGCTTGATGTTCTTGCTGAAAATGTCGGGCCGATAGCTCAGCTTGGTAGTAGCGCCTGCTTGGCAAATTGTGCTCTATTGAGTATCAATCCTGAATGCAGGAGGTCGTGGGTCCAAATCCCACTCGGTCCATTTCTCTTCTCTTCACACATATGTAATTTTGAAGCAGGGAAAGTTCTACAACACCTCAAAATGGTCACATTTTCCTCTGAAAATGAATATTTATAATAAATAAACATTTTAAGCTATTTAGAGGTAGTTATTACGCATTTGATCGCAGGTCAACAATTATGAACCACCGATATGAAGTCTTTTAAAGGTTGGAACTGTGTCCCTTACCATAGACGTTTATAAATCTGAGAAGGATCATAGCATGTCACACACCTATTGTACAAATTGTGGGAAAGAAATTAGCGTAACTGCTCGGTTTTGTCGATTTTGTGGTTCCCCTATAAAAAAATCACAAAGTACAGCTCCAATTCCTAAACCTCCTTCCCCTTCTCTAAGTGCTCCTCCCGCACCTACGAGAAAGACGGTCTCTCCTCCAGCTGAAGTAATCGAAAGAATTCCTGATGACATTGTTGACATTCTCTATGCCCGAAAGAGAAAAGATCAAATCAAGACCGAATTAAAAGATTTACTTGAAGAAATTGATGAGCTAACTAAGAAAGTTGAGATTGGTCTTATTGATGAAGGTGAGTCCACAGAAATGATCGAAAAGATTCAATCTAAAGTTGTTACACTTCAAGAGGAACAAAAGACAATTCAAACTCAGCCTTTGGAGCTTGAAACCTTGGTTGAAGACGAGAAAAAATGGCAAAAACGCCTCGAAAAGATGGAAGAGAAAAAGAGGGCTCAAGCTGTTTCTAATGAGGTGTATTCTTCTCTTCGGGATGAATACTCTTCAGAATTAGCTTCCGTTCAGCAGAAGGTAGCAATCGAGGAGCGAAAAGCACGACGTTGGCTTGTAGATCTTCAAAAAGAAGCAAGAGACCTTGAAACAAAAATTGAAAGGATACGTGTTCGTGGGGAAATTGAAGGTTTGAGCAAAGAAGAGATTGGCCAAAAAACAGACGAATTATCCGCAAACCGAGTTAGAAAGACAATAGCTTCTGAAGTTCTTACACAAATTTTAGGGTCTATTTAGGATAAAAATTGGAGGATTTTAACTTTTTCTTCTTCCACTTCTTGTGAAAGGGAAAAAATTTTTTCTTGTATTTCAGGAATTTCCTTTTCTAGCTTAGCGATTATAGATCCTTTTTCATCAAAATCCTGAATTGAGTTTTGAGCTTGGAAATATTGAGGATCTTTCTGCATCTTTGCCTCGATTTCATCAAGCTCTTTCTCAAGTTTTCGTAGTTGAGCGAATTTTTCTAAAATGTCTTTTTGAACAACAAATTGTCGTAACTCGCTTGGATCTTCAAACTTGAACCAATTCTTTCCACTTAATAATTCGAAACCATGAGTTTCAATGATAAAAACGATTTGTCGCCATAATTCCTCGTTTAGTCCTTGAAACCTTGTTGGTTCCAGGATCAATCCCAAAAAATCTTCTTTTTGTTCTAAATTACGGCTTTCACGTCTTTCAATCATCTTCATGTAACGTTCTAAACTTGTAGTTAGAATTTTTAGAAATAGCGACAAATCTGGATCTAAGAAAAGTAGCTCCTTTTTACTTATAATTTTTAAAATTCCGCTTTTCTCTCTGTAAAGTTCAATTTGACGTTTTTTACGTGGTAATTCTGCTTTTAATTCTGCTAAACTAGAATTTAATTTTGCTATTTCTTTTTGTTTCTGTTCAAGCAAGATTTCATGTTCTTTCTTCTCTGTACTTTTTTTTGCCAAGGCATTTAATAATCGAAAGAGAGAATCAAAAAAATTTTTTCCATCCGAGTCTTCGACAACAAAAAGTTCTTGATTTTTGTTGATATCCTTAAGAATAAGAGAAAATTTTTCATCATTAAGCATTTTTAGATATGATTTCTTAACATTTCGGATAAATTTCATGTCTTTCTGGCATTTTACTGGAGGATTCGCACTTTTCTTGAATTCCAACTCAATCTTTCTTAAATCAAAATCCACAACTTCAAGTTCTTTTCGGTATCCTCTTCGAGATCGTGACTTTAATTGAGAAATTACCTGATATAAACCCAGGTTTTCAAAAATCTCTTGACAGATTGTTCCATATCTAAATATATTCGCAGTAGATTCTGGGATTGTTTCGTTTGATTTTTCCGCACGATTAACTATTGCTTTAGACCGATTTATTAATTCAATGGTGCTTTCTCCCAAGCGATACCCTTTTCTTCCTGTATTAATCTTTAATTGGTCTTTAGGGATATATTTTGAACAGAGGCTAAATAACCTTTTTTTTGCATACTCCTTAGAATCAAATTTTGATACCATACAATATATTTCCTTGATTATTAATAACTTGAAATCATTTTCATTGTTATTGAAGGGAAATAGGAGTTAATAATAACATTATGGAAGTAATAATAGACTTACATCAACTCTCTGGGGTGAGAATTACCCAGTCACTCATTCTGAGATTAAGCATCATATCTTCACCATTCGGACACTCAATCCTCAAAACTAGTTGTTTTTTACTCTGCAATATGATTTCAGGATGCAAACATCCTTCACGTAATTTTTCTAATAAGAAGCGAACATAAGAATCAGAGATTGCAGTTAAAGAACCATCTTGTAAATTCTCGGCCATTTGTCCAGGAAATATTTGAACTTTACGACCACTACGCCTGGTTGTTATCAGATCTACATTTTCTAGTCTATTTAGATGATACCTAACTGTATCATGATGAACTGACGGAGTGATTCCTTGAGCAATTTGGCTCTGAAAAGCACCTGGATTGTTTAGTACATAGTTAAAGATTTTATTAGCTGTCTTTGGCCTTAAAACGGCAAATATACGTTCTGCTTCTGCTGATCGAAGTCCTGCAGGATAGTATATCCGTTTTCCTGCATATTTCAGTGATTTAATAAGATGATCTTCCTCTAAGCGCTTCAAATGCCAATTTAGAGTGCCTTGAGGTAGTTCTAGATATTTTGCTAAATCAAAAAAATATGAACCAGGATTTTCCGCAAGGATCGAATATATTTTTCTTCGAAGAGGGTGTAACAGGAGGCTAATCTCTCTGTCATCAGAAGCTAAGGTCATATTATGATTCATCTTCCTCGTAGAATAGTTATTTAACGACAGGAAGCGGTTAATGGAGCTCTTGAATAGGAACTGTCTATTGGGGCTCTTGTATAACCCACAGTTTTTATTTTTTCTTTTATAAAGATGATGAACTAAACTTGAATAAATAGAATATTTAATAGATTATAGCCATTTAATGGTATTGTTTATCTCTTTGATATTTCTAGTTGAGATTCTTTCAGTAGAAAAAATCGACAAATGTATTTTAAAAAAATAGAAGACCCTATAATGAGAAGTGGGTTTTGCCTCTTAAATTCGAGATGAGTTCAGCGAAAAAAAGAAAAAAATGAGTCAAAAAGGAAGTTAAGCTACAAGGGTAGTTATATCTACCTTACTTACGCCTTTAATTTCCGCCAGCTCATCTTTCAGCTGTTCTTGTGAGATTGTCAAGTCACTGGAGTCTAAGTAACCTTCATAGGTACAACTATCTTGAGTGAAACACAGTCCTGTGCTGTAAAGGGTCTTTATTTTACTTCTCATAAAGACAACACCTAACTCTTGCAAAAAGTCAGGTGATAGCTCACCGATTTCTATAGCAACTTTAACAACTTCAGGACTTTTAGTGGGAATAATCCGAATGATTTTTGTCGAAGGAGCAAGGATCATTACAGCAGAACTTTCTTCAACATCCTTGGGGCGTAAGGTTTCAAGAAAGTCAGCAGGAAGGGAAATCGGTTTTGACTCTTGAAGCTGAATCATTTTTGCGATTGTAACAGCAGACATTTATCTAATATCCTCCGCTAATTATTCTAATTTTCATTTTGATTTGAAGGGGTTTCTTATGTTTTGAGCCGCTAAGATTAGCAAATCTCATTTACAAACAATTTGGATTGCTATGCATTTATTAAGGTTTTTATTTTTGCGAGAATTTCGAATTTTTTTGCGAGAAATTCGAATTGAACCTTTGCCTCACAATATCAAAAATCCTTAAGACTGGGTGAAGTTAGGTATGTTCATGAAGAAAATAGGGGTAAGTTCCCTAAAAGTATTTTTTTGTAGAAAAACCAGCTAAACAAATATACATGAGGATTCGATACAATTTTTGTCACGAAAAGACACCTATGTTTTTTATATATGCCTAAAAATTACAATAATTCTTTTTATTGTAAATACTTTCTTTGGAAGATTGTTTAAGTTTCAGTAAATTCGAGCTTAAATAGTTTAACTTCAGTCAGCCGTATCTTAACTTAAAGCAATGAGAAAAAAAAGATCCATGTTTTTTATGGCCGAATATGATCTTTTACTGTGAAAAAAATTCTCTATATTTCGGATAACCAGATGTGATTGTCTAATACTGTAATATTATGTCTATAATCGTCTTGCTGTGCAAATGACCATTTCTATACTTTCTTCTTGGTGTTCGGTAGGTTCAGTGGTGAAACAAAGATGCTCAAGTTGCATATCGATAAGAGTTCTTTAACTAGTTGCAGCCAATCCAGAGGTAGCTTACTGAAAAGTTATTCTTATAAACCACTCATTAAACCTATTCTTTTTGATGAAACTTCATCTCCTGTGTTGCTTCTCGCAAGGGTGAGAAAATTATGTGGGAAATTTAATTATGGTATTAGATAGAGACATTCGACTGACAATCCTTGGTCATACTGGTGTTGGAAAAACCAGTCTAATTAAACGTTTGAAAGGAGAAGACCCTGCTTCGACAGAAAGAACTTTAGATATCACTGTTGAGAGAAAGAAAATAACTTTATTGTCGAGTAGTAAACAATCAAGATTGTCCTTTGAACGATATCGAAAGTATAATGTGATAGCAGTAGATAATCCTGGTGATTTTAAACTACGCCGTAAGTGGCGTGAAGCGATGAGAAAATACAAGACTGATGGAATCCTATTTATGTTAGATCCTATCCAGGGAGTTGAAAGCCAGAGAGTGGCAATGGAAGATTCTTTTAACTATTTTCTTGATAGTTTAAGCTTAGATCCTGATAAAGCTGATAAAAAAGCAAGAAAAAAGAAAACGCTCTTCTATTTTGTTATCAACAAGATGGATACTATTAATAATGATGAAAAGAAAGCACGTGCTTTTCTAGATGATTTTGATATTGTTATTCAAGACTACAAAATGACTTTTCCTTTCGCTAAATTTGCAGAAGCATTCATTAGTGTTCATAAATCCCCTTACGAGGACATTGACGCAATTTTTGAAAAATGTAAACAATCCCTGTATTAGTAATTTGCTGGAAATTGACTGGAATGGGGAAAATTCGTCAAGTAATTGTTCGAAACACTCCTGAAATGGGACTCGATGTCGTAGCTACCACATTACACCAAAGCCAAATCCAAAATATCTCTTTATTTATTCCAGAGGAAGAATGCTGTGATTTTAATAAAGTCTTCTTGACTAAATTTCAACATTCTTCTGGAAATGTTGTCTTACGCTTTACTTTTGATGATGGAATTGACCGCTTTGGACGTCAATCAATAAAAACTCATACATTAATCATTGATAATTCCTTTTATAATGAGAAAACAGTCCAATATTTTATCTCACCATTAATAAATGGGTCTATGAATATAGAAGATAATAACATTCTAACATTGAACGATTTTGAAACACTGGATCCTTATCCTATTTCTTCAAAATTAATCGAACTAATTTTCTGTAAGAAGCAACTCCAATTGACAAGCCAACATAAAATAGATCCAATGAACCTTATTCAAATGTTTGGAACTCTTGATCGTGTAATACCTCCCCCGTTGAATCCGTTATTTTCTTTCCAGACAATGGTTTCTCCTAATCATAAAAAAACTTTGAAGAAATATTCTTTAGTTTTTTTATCTGAAGAATTACCCCATTCACAGCCAATCGAACAATTTCAACTAAAGGAATCTGAATTTCCTTCTATTCAAGCAATATCAAACTCTATTTCAGATCTCTCCGTACTCAGGCAACTACAAAAAAAATTATTCCTAGGAATCCCTGAAAGATGGTTAAGTTTTAGACTTCAATGGCGTTTTGGAATCAAAAGATTTTCTCATATTCGGGAAAATCTGAAAGAATATTTCTCGTAATACCCGATGGAAAGAGATTTCTGGCCAACCCCGTTAAGAAATAACTTCTCTATCTTCAAGTAGTTTACGAATGCAATGAACTACTTCTGGATCAGTATCCTCTATAATAGCTCTCTGTAAATGCTTTTTACTCTTTAAATAATTGTATTTAGCAAGATATTGGGCAGCAAACATCCGTTCGAATTTATCAGGATCCTTCTTTTTGTCTTTGTCAATACACTCAGTTTAATAGAATCGTATTTAGATAAAAAAGTTCTTGGTATGCGAAGGAAATTAGAATACAAATTCTTAATAGAGCAACAGTAAATTCAGCCTCAGATATCTTTACTCGATGAAAATAATCCTTAAAATATGGTTAGAAATATGAATCTAAAGTATTCTTCTTTAAGCCCTGAAAAAATTGATATTATTTTGACAAGATTATCACAGGTAACAAAAGAGCTAAAAGATCCATTAGTGACTAGCATTTCTAAAACTCGCAAAGATCCGTTTCTAATACTGATAGCTACTATACTGAGTTTAAGAACGAAAGATGAATTGACACACAAAGCAAGTCAGCTACTTTTTACTCGAGCAGATACCCCCGCTAAAATACTAGCAATTCCTCTTGTAGAACTTGAACAACTCATCTTTTCTGTAGGTTTTTATCGACAAAAAGCAAAGACAATTCATGAAATTTGTAAAAAACTTATTAAAGAATATAATGGTAAAGTTCCTGATTCTCTAGACGAATTGACGAATTTTAAAGGTGTTGGCCGCAAAACTGCCAATTTAGTTATTACAAAAGGATTTGACAAACCAGGGATATGTGTCGATGTTCATGTTGCTCGTATTACTCAACGGATTGGTATCGTTCCTATTAAAGGTGAAAATGACAATAAACCTGTCTTTCATGATGCGGATCGGGTTGAAATGATTTTAAGGGAGATTTTACCCAAAAAATGGTGGATACCAATCAATGACATTTTAGTGAGATGGGGGCAAAATATTTGTACTCCAATCAGTCCCAGATGCAGTCAATGCGTCATTTATGACTCTTGTTTGAAAATTGGTGTTCAAAAACACCGTTAAATCTGAAAATGAGTCCAAAAGAGTATTCAATAATTTATTTTTGATTGTCTAATAGTTTTATAAGAACCTGAAACATATTTTTCAGTCTCTAATCCCCCTCGAAATTGGTTTGTATCGAATCCTTTACTTCTTGCAATAGAATAAGAAAAAAATTCTATTGGAATGGTATAAATCATAGGAGATAACGCCTCCTCTTTGGGGGTTTCTATAAAAATGTATTGCGAATCCAGAGTATTCTGAAAATTTGAGCTCATAAAAACAACAGTTTTAGCGTTGATTATTTCTCGAATCACTGGTTCAATCTCCATTATGCGATTAAAGGAGGAGGAATTAGAGGCTATGAATATGACAAGACTATTTTTTGTTGTTGTAAAATAATTAGTATGACAATATTCCTCTATGTCACAAGCAAATCCATTCAACGAGAATTCATACATTTTATAGGCCCCAAATAGTCCAGTGGGACCATTAGGCCCTGATGAGACAAAAATGATTCTATCAGCTGTATTACCTAGGTTGGCACCTAGTTTGAGTAAAGTTGGTCGTTGATCCATTACCTTCTTAACTAGTTGGAATGTTTCTTGGACTTGATTAAGATTAACTTCTTTTTGTAACGAAATGTGTGCTATTAATTTACTTTGGACTGCTAGATTTGCTAGATATGTTTTAGTTTGAGCTACGTCGTGATGGTATCCCGTATATTCTTTAGCACCTTCCGTTGCATATGTAGAAGTTTCTAATGTTTCTGGAGGGGAAGAATGGATGTACAGTGTAAGATCAGCCTCTTTCGCAATCTTTCCTTGTGGATTATCAGTGATCCCAATGGTTATTGCTCCATGTTTATGTGCAAAACGGAGCGCTTCAACTACTCGTGGAGTGTTTCCAGAGACAGAAAGACCAATCACAATGCTCTTTTTTAAATAGTGGGGATTGAGATAATTGACAAATTCAAATGGAGCATAATGCCGCATATCAAGGTCAGAACGCCATTTATTGCCAAGATACGCTCCAAACCAAGCAGCACAGTAGCTATCGCCTGACCCAGTAAAATAGATTCGTTCAATATCACTTTCTAGCAAAAATTTTCCAATATTCTTTATATTAATATCATTAAAAATTGACTCAACAATTTTGGGCTGTTCTAACATCTCTGAAAGCATGAAATCAGGTTTCTTATTGTTTTCTAACATGAATTCCTTCCTCTAGTAAGAGTATTTACTCAAATAATGGTAATTATTAAGAATTCAAGAAGCAAAAAGAAGCTTATGGAAATTCTCAGCTAAGTCGTAAAAGATGTTTGACGACATTATTTTATTTAAAAGATATAGTCTTCTAAACCAACATCAGGACTACTTCCATTCTTAGTTGGTTCTATTAATTCCTTTGCTAATTTCAAAGTGGTTTTTGCCAATTCTGGTCCAAAACCTGGAAACTGACTCAATTCGGTATCAGTGAGGTTTAATAACTTGGTTATATCACGAATCCCATGGTCTAACAAAATGCGAGCCCTTTTTCGTCCAATTCCTTTAATTCTGGTAAGACTAACCGCGTCGCTTTTGATCCCATACTTTACTCTATCACTTAGAGATTGAGCAGCTTTCATTAGGATGTGATATTTCTTATTACTTCTTGTCTTTAAATGAGCAATTTCAACTGTTGCAGATACCAGCCAAGTGGCTGTTTCCACTATTCGCTGAACGTCACCTGAGCCAATTTTATACCGCATAATGATTCGTTCAACTGGTAATTCTTTTATCCAATCCCATAAGAAAAGAACTGTCCGGAAATCACGCAAACGAAACTCATATTCAATCTCGTGTGCTTCTGGAACGTCTCGTACCAGTCTAGAAGTGAATCGTTCAAATCTTTTCTCTGTTGTTTTCCAGTCACTCTTACGAAATGACAATGTAACCATGTCAGGGGTACCAACTATTAGGTCAAGCAGTGCTACGGGATGAATTTTTGATCGAGACTGTTGAATAGCTCCGTTAAGGCCTTCTACTATAGTTGCTGCGGTTTCGGGATCCAAATAGAGCTGACTAACACGACGACCATAAAGGGTAGCTTCGAGAGTTTCATTTGCATCAAGAGGCCTAATCATTTCCCATACTATAAAAAGATCAACAACCTCCCTGATTTTTCCCTCCAAGAATACTGCCTCAAATTGAAAACCGTAGAAAGTCTTTTCAAAAAAATATAATAAATCAGGGATAGTACTAACCACTTTTGATGCAATTAATCCTAGGATAGATCTACGTAACGCAGGTTTAGAAGCTAATTTTGAGTACACAGCTTCTGGATCACGGAGAATATAGCGATCCATCAACCAACTTACTGCTCTTGGCTGCTTGGCTAACAATAATGATTCTCCCTCGTTGTCAAATTGAGGCCGACCGGCTCGGCCACAATTGTGAACTAAGAAGTTATTTGCAAAAAATGTGTTTGTTTTTTTAGTTTGGATGTTATAGACTTTAATTCTCTTATCAATCCTCTTTATTTCTTTTATCTTTATAAAATCAAAAGGAAGTTTTGTCTCTCCTCTTTTGTAGACATTATGATAGTTTGAGTATTTTATTTCGGGGATTTCACATTTAGTAATCGATCCGTTTTCTTTAAATTTAATTAAATCCTTCTTCTTCCTAAAAATCACAATATAATTCTTTGCCTTGAAATGTACTTCTTTTCCATGTAAAATCGTCTTATTATCAATGGATCGGGTCGTTATCTTACTTAAAATTCCAAGATGCAAAAGAAGTTTATGCAGACCAATAGCAAATTCCTTACTTGCTGTAGAGATTCTTACACTATTAAGATATAAGTCTTTAAGGATTGTTAAATTACCATCACCATCAAAAACGCCACTAAAATAAGCCCAGAGTAATTTTTTGTCCAAAGAATAAAAGAAATCTGGTATAAAAACATTATATGTTTTCCTCTCCCATGAAATCCCACAATTTAATAATAATTTTGCAAATAGGGTGTTACCAAATTCAATTAAAAAGATATTAGGCGCTTGTGCTTTTTTAATATCCACATCTATATTAAATGATTCTAATATTGATTTTGCCTTTGTTAGAATCTTTAGATTAGTATTGAATATACGGATCCTAGCTGTCAGGCTTCCTGTTCTTGAGTCCTTCACAGCACTTATACTACCATCTGTTGCAGTTAATCCAGTAAGCCACATGAATTCTGGTGTTAAATAATCAACTTTAAACGTATTTCCATATCTACTTTTCACAATTTTAACTCTAGAATATAACGTTTGTTTGTTAATGTTAAGTAAATCCTTCAGTTTCAATATCCAAGGATATTTTGTAGCTTTTAAGCCTTTTCTATAACAATGAAGACTCCCTGGATTGTTTATTCCTAAATATTTTGCTAATTTGTGTTTTCCCCAACTTGTTTTCTCTTTCACATCATCAAAAATCCATTTAGCATTAGGTACGTATATTTCCTCTTTTGGTAATAGGTCAAGCATATGCATTATCTTGATTCTTTTCTCTATCCTGTTCAGATAAGCAATATGATCCCCATTTTTCAATTCACATATTTTTCTCCATCCCAAAGGCGTCCAAACGGGATGCTCCGCAGTTCCTACTAATTCAACACCAAGAGACGATTTTAAAGTATATAGTTCTTTAGCAGTCCTTTCAAATACTTCATTAACTTCATCATGCACTAATTGGGCTTCTGGAGAGTAACCTATTACAACATCACCTTTGGTTAAGGATTGAATCTTTTCATCAGATGTGGGAGTCAAGATAGTTGAATTTTTTGTTAAACACATTTGTTTGTACTCTAAGGTCTTGATAGGATGGGATCCCTCTTCGATTGAGTATCTATAAACACTAGAAACGACAACACGCTTCGCAGGAAGATTGACCCCAGATGAAAGCGTAGGTGTGGCGCAGAGAACCTTGATTAATCCTTTTTTGAATGCTTTTTCAACTAAATCTCGTTGTCGTGTATTGAGTCCTGCATGATGGAAGGTGACTCCGCGTTTAATAGTTTCAGCTAACTTTGAAGAAAGAGGGTCAGAAAGATTAAGGACAATTTGAGAGGAAAGGTCATTTAAGTGTTTTGCTTCTCTTGGTTCAATCAGTGATTCAATACTTTTACCAATTCTTTCTGCTGTAGCAACTGCTGACCTTCTTGACGGATTAAAAATGAGTACTTGTTCTTGGGAGTGAACTGAATCGAGTGCGATATTAAGCAATTGATCTTTACGGCGAAAGGGTATTTCTCGAGAGGAGAAATCAGAATAAGTTATTTGATCCTCAAAGAAAACCCCTTCCTTTAAAGGGACTGGTCTCCAAACGCTTTGAACTAATTCTGCATTCAACCATTCAGCCAGTTCATCTGCATTTCCGATAGTGGCACTCAAAGCAATAATTTGAGAGTGAGAATTTTCGATCAATAATCGGGCTATTAGAGTTTCTAATGTAGGTCCACGATGCTGATCATTTAATAAATGACATTCATCAATGATAACAAGACTGACCTGATCCTTTATCCAGCTTACTTGATGACGTAGAAGTGCATCCATTTTTTCATTGGTTGAAACAATAATATCATATCTAGGAAGATAGCTATCAGTGGAATCATAGTCACCAGAAGTAATGGCTACGCGAATTCCTAGATTTTCAAACCGTTTCAGATCATTAAATTTTTCTGATGCTAACGCTCGTAATGGACACAAATAAATGGCTTTTCCACCAAGTTCAATCACATGCTTTAAAGCTGCCATTTCCGCAAGTAATGTTTTGCCTGCAGCTGTGGGAATGGAGATAACAAAGTTTTTTCCTGTCAATAATCCTTGGTTAATAGCCTCTATCTGGGGAGGATAAAGTTCTTTGATTCCATCTTTCTCGATAATTACTCTTTTAATTCGATCATCTAAAGCAAGTGACTCAATAAGCATAAATACCCCAGATCACATCAATTTTATGGCCGTTTAACATATCCTGGTTGGGGTTCAAACAATATCCCGCGCCGTGTCATTTCGTCGATAGCTTTCACTATTTGATTCTTACTGAGACCTTCTTCTACTGCTCTGTCAATTATATCCTTAATCGCCACTGGTTCCTCATCCTCGGCTTCTTCAAACATTCGATCAATCAACGCATCAATCTGATCCAAACGACGTCTTGATCTTGCACTCATATCAGAAGAATACTTATCAATATCTAATTTCCCTGTTTCAGTATCTTTTGCTAATTTCTCCAACGTGGCATTCATCAAATTAACAGCACCAGACGCGTCATCGTAGGATACTTCAGTACTTAGCCGCATTTTAGCTCGCGCTTCTGCTAATCGAACTAGTGATTCCAATTGACGAGGAGTTATGGCTATTGGTTCTAGCTGGCCTTCTTCTATCTTCCCGCTTGAAAGCCGCAGCTCCTTGTAATATTCTAAAAGACGTTCTCCGGCCTCATCTGAAAGGCGAGGGCGAATTTCTCGTCTCGCATAAGCAATGTACTTACGAAGTAAATCCTGTTCGATTGGTGGGCTTGTAGAAAGAGTTTGTGATTTGTGAAGCCGTAGAATATGGGAAGCTAAATCATGGTCTTCCTTTAAATCAGGTTTATCTTCTAAAACGAAAATCAAGTCAAAGCGAGATAAAATGGTTGGAGGAAGATTTAAATTGTCTGCAGTAGCTTTAAAGGGATTCCACCTTCCCCTACGAGGATTGGCCGCTGCTAGGATTGATGTTCGAGCATTAAGGGTAGCTACTATTCCTGCTTTGGCTATAGATATCGTATTATGAAGGATGATTCCATGACTAATGAAAGTCTTTGTTGGAGATATAGTAACATCATAGACCCATTCTGTTTTATTTCGACCAAAATTCCCAATGCGCTGAATATCATTAATCCGTAACCAGCGAAACTGTTTTAACTTTTCAATATACAATAATGCTTTTTGGACATCTTTAATTTCTTCTATAACAGCTTGTTTCGCTTGCAATAAAACCTGATTTCTTTTTTCAAGAATATAACCCCCCCTTTCAATGTAATCAATAGACCCCCGAGTATTTCCAGTTATTTTGCCTAATCTTTGCTGAGAATAATTTGTAACATTCCTAAACTGTCGAATATTTGTGACAGATGGTATTTCAAGCCTCAATTCATTAATTCTAGCGCTTAGGAGATTTAAATAACGGTTAATAACTGGAATAGTAATTCCACAGTTTTCTTTAAACGCTTGTTGGAAATATCCATTATAAGGAATACCTAATTTCTTCATACATCGTTTAATGATACAACCTACACCTGATGGTAAAACATCATGTCCTCGGGTTTTAAGACTGCGTTCTAAAAAGTATTTTAACTTCGGAGTTTTGACTTCTGGAATAACTAATTGGGAGAAAGATTCTAAATTGTCTCCTCGAATATAAACTTTATAACGTGTCCTATTCTCTTTATTTTTACGTGTGAGATATTCACTTGAATTTATTCTTGTATGAATTCCTAGGCTTAATAGAAGATCTTGGTAATCTTCAGCCAATTTTTTAGAAGAGGTTGAATAAGCAAGAGACTCGGATTCAATGGCCCCATCACCATGAAATGCAGCATTTAAGAATGCAATTTTTTTATCTTCATTAGAAATAAAGATTTTATGAGGGATACGCTTCTCTAAACTTTTTTTCATCAATTCAGGAAAATTATTTTGCATATAATTAAATATAGATTTAGATATAATGCGTAGAACACGTCCCCGTTTAATATTGTCAATGGGTTCAAGATTAAAAGTATCTAGTATACATTTTCTCATATCTGAAGTAATTTTTGTATCAGTATTGCTTAATCCAACTTCTAGGGCTGATCCTCTATAGGAATACCCTTCTGCTGCAAAAAATCCTAAAAATCGTGCAAGAGGTACCTCCATTTGTGAAGGTAATCTAGCTTTTTTTCGGCCTTGGTCTATTACAGTATCTAACGTCTCGTCAATGTAAAAATCCATTATTCTAACTGCAGGTATGAATGCCCCTTCTTTCACTTGCTCAGCTGGAACCTCATCAGTGTATTCACCAGAAAATACAAAAACAGGATGTTCTGGTGTAACTAGAACCTCCCTACCATTTGAATATCGGATTTTTATGAAATACTTAGGGGCTTCATGACGACTTACAAGACTTGGTTTTACATTAAAGAAGCTATTAAAATCCGTTGAAAATAAATCGGCTGTATGAATATTATCCTGAAGTGGTAGAATCTCGCAGTTTACCCCGTTAATCATTTTTTCCATGTTATGTTCAAATAACTCATCTACATATTGCCCGATTGGATGTTTCTTACCATTAGAGAAAGTAATTTCAAAGGATGGATGATATGAATGCTGTTCCATCGCTTCATGGATGGCACTGCGATCTTCTGCGCGCATTTTATCGAACTCATCGATACAATTATGGACAATTATCCCATTACACAAGTAGTTATGATGTTGTGGGACATAACAATCATATACATATCCAGTGAATTTCTGAGTTTTAATCTCAATTATTTGATCCAAAAAATAGTCACGAGTTGTCAAAATATCTATCTGATTTAAAATCTCATCATCCAGATATTCTCTAACTCGATTTTTAATTTTAAGTAATTGTTGCCTAGAAGGTTGGTATTGTTGGTTTTTATAAGCATACAATGTACTATATATACCTCTTTGTAACAAAATCGTTTTTTTAACTTTTGTTAATATCTTAGAACTTACTAATGCTACGGGAATCCTTGGAATTTTTCCACTGGTCGAGGATACGATATGTTTTCTAAGAGGGATGTCTCTTATTTTAACAGAATACTGTTTAACAGTATTTAAAAGTTGTTTAACATCAGTTCTTCCAGTTATTAGAATTCTATCTATACTCTTATGTTTTATAAGTTTTGCATAACAATCAAATCTCCTCAAAGCAAGTAAAAATGTTTCATTTTCGTCTTGATCATTACTAAGTAAAAATTCAACGTGAACATTCTCATAGACCCTACCCCCCTTTTTCCCCTTCTTAATTGAGACACAACCATCTGAATCAAGACCTCCAGCGATAAAGGCTTTTAGAGATTCGTCTGGTAATTGTAAAAGGTTGTGTAGCCCCTTTTCAGTGAAATAACTATATATATAAGCAAGTAAATTTGAGTTAGAATATAGAATGACGCTTTCTCCCTCAAATTCTTGCTTACCAATAGCTCCAGAGGTTTTTCTATAATATTCTCCAAGATTCCTTTGTGAAAAGCGTGAAAACATATTCTTAATGTTTTTAATTTGAGTTTTATGTACTAAAGATTGAGTTATTTGGACATTGGACCTTTTTTGTGAAATCCTGACGTGTCCATCACCATAAATAAATCCAATAAAATAGGCAAGTTCAGGTGTTATCATACTGACTTTTAATATTTCCCCAGATGCTTTTCTCCCATATTTTAGGCATTTTAATCTCCAATCTTTGTATATACCAAATTCATTCAATATTTTCCTCAGTATTCCAATTTTGATCTGACTCCTCCCTGAAAGAAAGTCTCTAGTTATGTTGTATTTTTTATTGAACTCACTATAACTTCTATATTTCATTTTCACACGTTTTCGGAGTTCTTCTTTTTCATTTTTATTTAAGATAACTAACCAATTATTAGTTAAGATATCGAAAATATAAATTGGAGTTATCTTATAAGGAAGTTTCAAGGGAGCAACGATAAATTCTCCTTTTTTAAATTCAGCAGCTTCCTTCCAGTTTAAACTATTTCCATTTAATAGCTTATGATCAGGAGTTAATTTAATTGTAAATCCAGAATTAAAAGTAAATTCTAGAATATTTCCTGCATACTGTTTTCTCCTAATTCGAGATGAAATGGAGGGAATTGATTTTATTTCAGAATTGATAGATATAGTATTGAAGTTTAATTCAGTAATTTCGACTATTTCATTATTAGACAAAGTTTCAAATGCTTTTTGCTCTGTAAATAGATCTTGTATTTTGATTAAACGGTTTTCTACTAAGATTCTCGCATCTCCAGTTAAACACGCGATTCCTTGGTCTGCGAGAACCAAAGCTCCAGCCTCAAGGGTAATTTCCCCCGTATCTTGATCTCTAATCACCGCCGCGGTTAATCCCGCTGCAGTGCTTCCCTTCCCTGTTGTATACAATGCTCGTGGGGCCAACTGCGATATAAATTTCATAATCTGGCTTTTCCCTGTTCCAGGATCCCCTACAATGAGTATATTTGATTCCCCTCTCAGTTTCATTCCATCAGGAGTTATCTTGAGGCTTCCACCGAACAATAATGATGCAATTGCTTCTTTTACCAAATCATGACCATAAATGGAAGGAGCTAACGAATCTCGAATTTTCTCAATAATATATGGTGATTTCGAGAGATCGATGATTTTTAACTCGTCTTCCTCTGAAATCTCGATATCAACGTATTCCTCGGTTTCTCTTGAGATCGAAATTCCGTGAAAAAATTTCCCATATGTAGCCAATTGTCCCCTTTTTAGAAGTCGAGATGCTCTTGCTTTAAGAATTCCTACTATTTCTACACGATCCCCAGGTCTGGCGTGATCTACTAAGTCATCAAGAACGTGGATGGACGTGCTTTGGGGTAGTTGCCCTGGTGGGAGTTCTTCAGGCTTTTCCTGCAAGGTTATCTTTTGCCAATCTATAAAATCACTCCTATCTAATTGCAGCTGTAGGGATCCTTTTCGTTGGCAATGTTCATTACGACATTGATATGGGGGGGCGTAAATACCCTCAGGAAAATCAACAGTTTGGTTTTCACCACAAGAAGCGCATTTAAAATGGCCTCGTATTAATAGAGGCTTAGCGTCTGTCACTCCAATGACAATACCCTCAAAACACGTGAGAATTTCTAAATGTTCAGTTTTTAAAGAGCGTAACAGGAGTTTTTCAGAAAGGTTTGTAATCCTAACATGAACTTGTTTTATTCGCTCTAAATACTCAGGATTTAGTTCAACTAGTTTTGAACGCAATACCTCCTCAGCTGCGGTGATACTTAACTCTGGATTTACTAGAGTCTCCTTGGCTAATTTGGGATCTTGAATAAGTAAATCATTATATGAGAGATATAGACTCCTTGCTCCTATTGTTTCCATTTCACGAATTTTCTCTTGATAATATAATTGTCCATCTTGGTCCGTAAATTCCTCAATGAATGATTCAAATCTACCCCTTAAATCAAATGGAAAACCCATATACAAACCTTCGACCTATTTTTGAATGAATTCAGCTTTCCAGTTTTGAATGCAATCAACGATTTTTTTGAATAAGATTTGTTCCGATGAAGTCAGATTTTTTTTCTTCTGAGCAAGAACCTTTCTACTATCGGTCATTTTTACAAGTTTTGAGATTCTTTCGTGAGTTAATTGATTATACTTGGTCTTTTGTCTTTTCTGTTCTAATTCACTAAATTCTGAATCTTTATCTTCCACTGATAAAACGAAATCTTGCATTAAGAGATGGAAGTATGGGTGAAGAGATTGTAATTCACCCACACGAACTTCTTTACGAACTGCCCCTTCTAAGTCCTGCAAAGTAATAGGAAAATTCATCCTAAAATCTTCAATCACTGATTTTTTCCGTAATATTTCTGCAATAAAATAAGGAACATCAATTTGACTTCCTTTAGAAGCAAAAGGAATATTTATGTTTTCAAAAGAAAAACCGGAAAAGTCCTGGAGAAATTTCACGGATATATTGCTTCCTGTAAGCTCAAATCGTACCCTTTCTAGCTCACTTGCCATTTCTAGTTGCTTAAAAACCATGTCTGTTGATTCAGGCACCTTTGACAAAATTATCACTTCTAATACTCATTAAAGATCAATAAACCTAATAGAATTCAACTTATTTACTTCATTTCAGATGATCCATTATTATTGCAGTTTGTTTTGAGGAAGAACCCAGTTATGATCTAGCTCTTAACCTCTATGTTTTCATTTAGGCCCTATACTAAGCATAATTTTAGAATTCTCAACAAGTATGTAGCTTTGTACCATGGTTAAAAGGCCTTTCTTCCCTTATTAAAAAGAAATACTCTCCCTAGACTGTACAATATCTCATTTAATGGTTGTAATGAACGAAAATTATTATCTTTTTGATCGAGACTTACAAATTTTCATTTAATCTGCTGATAATTCAGATATAATTTTTTTTGTTGATTTTTTTGAATATTTTCGGCATTACATTTGATGAAATATATAGTCAAGCCTAAATGAGGTATTTAACTATGATTTTTGGAATCTTTTGGATAGAAATACTTCAATACGTTCAATTAGTACTGCTGCTGGTACATCATGAATTGTTAAGCGCGCACGAACCCCTTTTCGACCCTTTACCCCCTTCGTTACCTTTCCTAATATCCCGATCGCTTCCAACGTTGATAGATAATTTCGGAACGCGGCTTCAGCATTTGGTCGTAAACCCCATTCTTCACAAATTATCCTGTAGTTCTTGAATGAATGTTCTATAGTAGTAGCTGTAATCCCTTTATGGTGCAATCGTCTTGCAATACTAAGTGCAGCAAATAATTCGTGAGTTTTTAACTCTTCTAGGATATCTGCGCGTAGTTCAGGAAAAACGTCATTCTTGGCTCTGCGAACTAGCTCTGGAGTAAGCTCATCTAATCTTTGTTGATCTGCTGCACGGCCCGTTCGGTATAGAATCTCGATTCCATGACGTAGGTTTTTAGTTTGGTCAGAAATTTCTGCGACCATTTCAAGAATGTCTTCTGAAAGGGCTGTTGTTTTGAAAGCTAAATGTGCCCGGTAATCAAGTATTTTTCTAGTCTCTTCTAAAGTATATGGCTGAAATTGTATCACGTCAGCAATTCTTTGAGAGACCATTGAGGAAAGTGTTACTTTCCACTCAGTAGGGCGACTTATCATTATTATCGAAATGCGGTGTTCAGCCCCAAACTCTTCAGGAAGGTGAATAAACCCACGAATATCTTTTTGAGGTAATACACTCACTTCATCTAGTATTAATACTAAATATGCCTGTTCAGAGTTCAAACGTCGAATCAAAATGTCTGTGGACTCTTCATCACTAAAGCCACGACTAGCTACCCCGAATTGATCCCGAAGAAAACTGCGAAGAATAGAAGTTTTGGTACGTGTTGTCCAACAATTTTTATAATCAGTATAGAGCTTAATGTGATGACGTTCGGCCATTACTTGAAGATGATCTACTGTATATCTTGCTGTCACCGTTTTTCCTACACCAGCTGGCCCAGTAAGAGCAATATTGGTCGAGAAACCTTCGATTCCTCTATTTTCCGATAAAAATAAAGGCCGAAAGTTTTGACTTATTCTTCGAATATTATCTTCTCGAAATTTCAGCTCGTTAGGAATATAGGATTGATTGAGTGTTTTTTCTCCTCCTTCTTTAAAGATAGAAGATGAAAACACCGCATCGCGAATTATATCAACTGATTTCTTATTATTCATGTTTTATAAAGGCCTCCTCCTATTTCATGGAGTTTTGAACGGGAATTTACATTATGAAGATTGCATGGATTGTAATTCTGGAGATCATCCTCTCTTAAATATGCCTTGTTACTATTTATCCTTTTTAAATATAAAGGAACATTAAAATTAAAATATACCTTAAGTACTCCTTTAAGTAATTTATTTATAATTAATTCTTGAATGGTGAATCTGACCGCATACATTGGAGAAAAGTGGAATATAAAAAGATCTTTTTTGTTGATGTAATAGATTAAAACAGACTATGTTTGGAAGAAAGGTTCACAAGCTTTCCAATCAGGAACAGGTCTTAATAACGATTTTAGATAGTTTATTGATTGTTGGGTGGCTTCTATTATCTCTTCTTCAATAAACGGATACCCATCAAGCTTCTTCCAATCAAGTGGTGGATCTTTCAAGTGAGGATTAACTTCTATGCCATATTTTTGTAAACAGAAGTCTATCCAATCGGAAGGAGAGTCTGTTGGTATCGTTATTCCGGTAACGCCAACTAAACTCGCCAACCAAACACGGGCAACAGAATCAGGGGTATAACCACCCCCCCCCAATAATAATAATCGACCTTGAGCACTACAATCTTGGCTTAATTCAGCTATTCGTTTACCAAGGTAGGAATACAACTCAGTTGTTAAAGCAAGATGTCCTAAAATATCACGATAATGGCCATCAGCACCACATTGCCAAATAACGAACTCAGGATCATATTCTTCCCAGATACACGGTATGATATTCTCAAAAGTCATGATATACAGCTCATTCCACGTCCCAGGAAAAAGTGGAATGTTTATTGTGTAACCTAACCCTAATCCCTTTCCAATTTCGTCTGTGAATCCAGTACCAGGAAAAAGGAACCTTGGAGATTCATGTAAAGAAACTCCTAGGACATTTTTATCCTCATAAAATGCCTGTAAAACACCATCTCCATGATGGACATCAGTATCAATATAGAGAACTCGCTCAATTCCGTATTTTTGTTGAAGATATTTGATAGAAATAACTACATCATTATAGTAACAGAATCCTGTGGCTTTCTCTGCAAATGCATGATGTAAGCCTCCAAGGAGCGCAAAAGCTTGCTGTACATCGCCACTTTGAATTCGTTTAACACCCTCGAGTGCCCCTCCAACAACTAAACTAGAAGCCTCGTGCATCTCTGGAAAGACAGGACAATCTCCCGTTCCCAATCCTAGTCTCAATTGTACTCCCTTCCCAGCTTTTGATAATTCTTTCATCGTTTTTAGATAATTAAATGTATGGAAAAGAAGAATTTCCGAATCTGTGGCAGGAGAAGGAGTAAAAAATTGAAAATCAGGTAAATCAAATAAACTTAGACTTTTGAATAGCTGATAGGGTATAATCAAACGTTTAGGATTCATAGGGTGCCCTTCTCCTAAATTATATTTTATATACTGGTCTGACCAAATAATCCCTGTTTTTGCCAAGATTTTTTCTCACCTTGAAGACTTTGATTCCCTTCTAACCATGAGTACCTATTCCTAACAGACCTATAGAGTAGCTTAAAATCCGCTCTATTACGATAAACAACAAATTCCCTAGGCAATCGTTAATCTTTTAAATTACCAGTATTAATGTAAAAATGTCATTGTCTTTTCTTAAAAAATATCAAAGGGAAAATAGAGAATGTCGAAAAAAAATGCTAAGATTAGCGTCCTAGGATTGGATAGAGCTGGAAAAACTACCATGCTCCAACGATTGAAGACAGGTCGCTGGATACCGGATACCACTCCCACAATAGGTATGAACGCTGAAACCATTCAGATAGGTGATGTTACTTTCTCAGCATGGGATCTTGGTGGACAGCTACAGTTTAGAAGAGCACTTTGGGAAATGTATACAAAGAATTCTGCTGGTTTGATTTATGTGGTCGATGTAAGTGATCCAGCCCGTTATCCTGAGGCTAGAAGCAATCTGTGGCGTATGCTGAAAATGAACCATTTGAAGGATATCCCATTGGCTATTTTTGCAAATAAAGTC
>JAHQWW010000022.1 GCA_029856365.1 Candidatus Hodarchaeota archaeon | reverse complement strand
TTTTTTATACACCTTTTCTCCTAGATAACAGTTGTGAGTTCTTGTTTGAGCTCACTGCAATTTAAGAAAATCACCTAGTTTATAAATCTTACTCTACTTTTGCCATCTAATTCCTTGTACTCCTCGTGATAATGCTAAGTAAATAAGTCATATTAAGGTTGATGAAAAAAAGAGGGCAGTTTAATGTTTTAATCAACACTCATATTGTTCATTTTAAGCCTAGTAAAACCTCATTTGTTCGGTTTATTGCGGATAAAACGGATATATCTTAAAGAAATAGTTAAATCTACGGAAGAAATTGTTCCATAACCTTATGAATGTTTAAAGAACGGAACGTACACATATCTCCATAGAACAGGGAGTATAACGATATAAAAAAGGGGGAAAAAGAGGAAATCATCCTCAAATTGCCGCTAGACTACTAGATTCCTTATTTTGTTGCTGCGAGTTTATTGTCGGATTCTTTTACAGTCTTACGGCCAGAGTGTTGAGCAATCTCAACAGCATATTTAGCAACAGTGGTGCCATAATCAGTTAATATTTCATTCAGGCGTTCAATTGCCCCAGCTGACACTCTATGTGCACCAGCAGTTCTAATAAGTTTTTCAATTCTTGCTCTTGCAAAACCAGCCATTTTTAATTTCACCTTTTCTCGTGAGATAATGGTCGTGAGTTTGTATTGCAACTCACATATGTAAGCAAAATTTTCTCTCCTTTATAAATCTTACCATACCACGGTCGTTTTTTCCTCGTACTCCTCACTTTAAATCTAGTATGGTGGGGCACATCATGATAGGCCTCTTGGTAGCGCGAATAAATAATGAAAATTAAGACAGATACGGGATAAGAGGAGAAGATTCAATTCTTCCCCAATGAAGTTATTTTGTCCTAGTCAGGTATGAGTTTCCTTATTTTTGAACAAAAGTCAGAGAAAAATTTTTTAGAATCCAACCAAGGCCTATTTCTTAGCTTTTCCTTGGTTTGTTACTTTTTTAATCGCTTTTCTGACTTCTTCTGGATCCCCGAGATAGTAATGTTTAATTGGCTGAATACGCTCATTAAGCTCGTAAACAAGTGGTATTCCCGTTGGTATATTGAGTCTCAAGATTTCGTCATTTGATAAATCCTCTAAGTATTTTATTAAAGCACGAAGACTGTTTCCATGAGCAGAAATCAAAATTCTTTTACCAGATTTAATAGTAGGGAGTATAACTTCGTACCAATAAGGAAGAACTCTAGCAACAGTATCTTTTAGACATTCTGTTAATGGAATCTCATGATCATCTAAGCTATGATATTTTGGGTCGTTACCAGGATAGCGTTCATCATTCTTCTTTAAAGAGGGAGGAGGGGTATCATAACTCCTTCTCCAAATTAAAACTTGTTTCTCACCATGTTTTGTAACAGTATCAGCTTTACTAAGTCCTTGAAGAGCTCCATAATGCCTTTCATTTAATCTCCACGAGCGATGAACTGGGATCCACATTAAGTTCATTTCATCCAAGACAATCCACAAGGTTCGGATGGCTCTTTTGAGAACTGATGTATATGCTATGTCAAAAACATAATTTCCATCTTTAAGTACTTGACCAGCTTGTTTAGCTTCATCAATTCCCTTATTTGATAAATCTACGTCAGTCCAGCCAGAGAAAAGACCAGTTTTATTCCAAATAGACTCACCATGGCGAAGAAGGACGATCTTATACATTAAAACACCATTTCTAGCTAATAACAGAAATAATTTGGTATATACTTAATTATTTCCGGGTTAGAGGTTCGATATGGGAGAAAATACGATTTTATTCCTCGAATGCTCCTTTTTCGCAAAACCGTCAGCCACCAATTGATTAAGATAGATTTTCTCTGTAGCTTTCTTCCGATGAGTAATTCGAGCAATATACCCTGCTGTTACAGGTTTCTCGAATCGTTTGAGGATCGTATAAGTACGTCTGAGTCGTCTTGGAATGGGGATAAATTTCTCATGAGCTTTTATTTCCGAAGTGATTTCTCTTGCAATTCCTGCATGTCTAGAGTCCAGAATTAGATTGATAGCCTCTTTCACTGTAATGACTTTTTCTTTGCTTTTCCAAGAGCGCTTAATGCCTGTAAGAAGGTCATTAATTTGCATATGGCTGTTTTTAATAACTTCAAGCGCACTAGGAGTAATCTGGAAATCTATGGCTTTCAGTTTATTTAACAAATCACTTTCAGACATTATTGTCACTCAAATTCAAAAATATATCCCAAAACAAGCGAATATATATTTTTCTCTCTCAAAAGCTTTTCGCTTTAAACCATTATCCAGAAAGACTCCGAAAAGCTGTCTAGACCTTCAATTCGAATTTTCGGGGAATTTTTGTTTTGCATAATTAAATAGGAAAAAACAACAAAAACACAAGTAAAATTAATATGGGATAAGATATGAAATTCCGATATAATACTCTCCTTTCCCTCTTGATTTTGTAAATAAAAACATAGAAGAAGAAAAGTGCCTTCTAATATGATTCGATAAAATTTTTAAATTAAGGAATAAAAGATAACAAAGAAATGAAGGAATTCAATAAGATTCGTAAGACATGCATATATCGGGATAACCAATGGTGTACCTATTGGTCAAAAGAAACCCAATGCCACTTTGTAGCATGTCCTCTCTTTTCTTACAAGTTGTCTCAAGCAATTAAGAAAGGAGTTAAAAAACGTATTACGGATTCTGTTGTCTTTGATGTTGATGATTTTGATAGAACTAGGACTACCACTCTAGATTTAATACAAGAAGTGCGAAGCAACGAACTAAGACATCTTACCCAAAGAGAACAGAAAGTCCAAGGAGCAACTATTGTTAAAAAGCCAATACAACGTATGACATGTATTGTATGCGGGGAGCTCATAGATGATGATAAATTTACTACTATTCGAGATCCAACTGGTGTGATAATCTACATTCACTCTAAGGGAAAATGTCAAGCTCGGAAAGAGCAGATTCTTACATTACGAGAAGAATGGTTGAAGACTCATACATCAGATAACTAGCGTAAAGAACGTTTCTGAGTCAGTGGACTGTTTTTTTTGCAGTGTAGTATCTTTGACCCAGTAAATGTGATGCAATAGTCGAGAAAAAGCTGATAATTAGTAAAATCAAACTAAAGAACTTTTGAAGAGGTTCTTGGGAGGCGAAAAAAAATATTATAGAGCATATTGTAGCCATTAGGCTTAAAAGGAAAGCAAGGATAAGAAAAAAAGGTTTTTCCTCTTTTGTAAGTAATTTCACTACTACAAAAACCACCAAAACTCGAGTTAAATTAATATGAAGATACTACTTATTATATAAATCAGTTCTTGATTTTATTATTTTACTTCCCTGTATTTGAGAGCCTATCCTTAAAAGAAAAATAAGGAAATAAGAATATTTACATCATTTTCAGATATCATCAATGATGGATTTTTTTAGTTCTCCGTTTTATTTATAACGCGTATCCCAGAAAACCATTTTAAGAAAGACTAGAAGCTTTCAGTATACGCAAAAATCGAAGTGTGAATCCCGATGTCAATCAAGAGTGAAGATTTTGTATGGCTAAAATTCCCATACTCTCCTGCTATTTCTCCAGATGGTAAAAAATTGGTGTTCCCAGTTAAAAAAGTAAATCAAAATAAAAATCAATATAAGAGCCCAATTTACCTTAAGGTTGCTGGAGAAAGCGAATGTAAACAATTTACTGCTGGAACTCATGTTGATACGGCCCCTCAATTCTCACCATCAGGTGAATACCTTGCATTTCTTTCATCTCGAGCTGAGAAAGGAACACAAGTGTTCATAATGTCCACTCAAGGCGGAGAAGCCTTTCAGGTGACTGAATTTCCACAGGGTGTTTTGGGGTATTGTTGGAGTCATGACAGTAAGTTGATCCATGTTATAGCCCGTGTAAATGAAGAAGAGTTAGAACTGGTTTTAAATCAGAAGAAAGAAAAGGTTCCCTCTTTTGTACTAGAACCTGCAGAATTTAAAGCATATAAATCTAGAAAAGAAGAACTTAAGGAGATTAAAACCGATCCAAGAGTTATCTCTGATGGCTACTGTAGGGAAGGCACGTCTTACTTAGATGGTCGTTATACTCAACCTTTTATTGTACATATTTTAGAATTTGACTGTGAAAATGCACAAGAAATACCAAGGAAAATCATTCACATAGGAGAATATGGGTTTCATTTTAGCTTAGGGACATTTTCCCTTGATAATAGGACAGTCTTCATAGCTAAGTATGCAGAAGATCCTACTGTTACATTAGAACAAGAGATTCTAGAAGTTGATATTTCAGATCCTTCAAAAAAAATATTTATTGGTCGGGTATATGGTCGGGGGATAGAAAATCTTCAATTGTCACCAGACGGAAAATATATTTCTTTTCATGCAATAAGAAAAGAGAAGATCGTGTATGACGATAGTCAGATCTTTCTCTTTGATGTGAAAAAACATGAGGTAGGTAATTTTGTCTGTATTACAAAAAATTATAATCGATCAGCTATTCAATCACGTTGGTTTAATGAAGACACCCTTCTATTTTTAAGTCCAAGTGATGGAAAAATCAACATCCACAAGATAGATATTAACACAAAAAAAACAGACTCGGTTGTCAAAGGAGACAGAAATATAAATAGCTTTACGATTTCAAAAAATGGAAGTCGTATCGCATACGAGGTATCTCACGTTTCATTTCCAAGTGATATTTTCTGGTGTAAAGCTGATGGATCAGGTGAAGAGAGAGTAACTGAAGCAAATAAAAAATACCTAACAACCTATGTCCCCGCAAAAGTAGAAGAGTTTAGTTTTGAAAGAGATAGAGTCAATTTTCAAGGTTGGCTATTAGTTCCACCTGAATATAATCCTAATGAAAAAATGCCTGTAGTCTTAGAGATTCATGGGGGGCCAGCAGTAATGTGGACTCCCCATGAGAAGACTTTGTGGCATGAATGGAATACTCTTGTTTCGAAAGGTTATGCCGTGGTTTTCTGTAATCCAAGAGGTTCTGACGGATATGGTATTGATTTTCGTGCTGCTATTTATAAAAATTGGGGAAATCTACCTGCTACTGATATTCTAGAATTCTTAGACGTTACATTAGCAAAATATCCATTTTTAGATGCCAATAGGGTCGCTGTTACTGGCGGGAGTTATGGAGGTTACATGACCTCATGGCTTGTTACCCAAACCAATCGATTTAAAGCAGCAATCAGTCAACGCGGTGTTTATGAATTTATGGCTTTTAGTACAACCACGGACAATCCTGTTTGGTTTGAAAAACAGTATGAAGGTGAAATTATTGATCGGTTTGCAGATATCTGGGAAGATTCTCCTGTAGCTCATATTAGGAACTTACAAACCCCACTTTTAATAATCCATTCTGAGAATGACTTTCGGGTTCCTGTTGTTAATGCTGAACAACTATTTTGGTTGGGAAAGCGATATGGAAAAACTGTAGAATTAATCCGTTATCCTCGAGATGGCCATGAGCTCTCCCGAAGTGGCGAACCGCGGCATATCATTGATCGTATAAACAGAATCATAGATTGGATTCAAAAATACAATAAATGATGAAGATGATATCAAGATGGCTGTAAAATTTTGGCGGCGTCCTCTTTCTGGCCGTTCCGCTGTACATGCATGTAATGGGATGGTAGCTTCGTCTCAACCACTAGCTTCTCAAACTGGTATTCATATACTCCAATCAGGTGGAAATGCTTGCGATGCGATTGTAGCTATGGCAGCTGTATTGAATGTCGTTGAACCATTTTCAACAGGAATCGGTGGAGATGCTTTTGCTCTCTTATATGTTCCAGGTGAAAATTCACCAAAAGCAATTAATGGATCAGGATATTCCCCGAGGGGATTATCTTACAACTATCTTGTAGAGGAATTAGCTTTAGTTCAAATGCCAATAACAGGAGTAATACCTATTACTGTGCCTGGAGCAATCAGTGCTTGGGAAATGATCCATGAAACTTATGGAAATCTTTCCTGGGAAGACATTCTCCAACCAGCTATTAAATATGCTCAGGATGGATTTCCAGTTAGTCCAGTTATTGCTCAGGTGTGGAATGAGTTGGTTCCAAAAATAACAAGCAACGAGGGGAGTAAAAAAACATATCTCATTAATAATGAACGTTCTCCACTTCAAGGAGAAATATTCAAACAAGAAGCGTTAGCTTCCACATTTAAAATCATTGCAAAACAAGGAGCTGACACATTTTATAAAGGAGAACTCTCTGGTCGGATTGTTGAGTTTTTACAACAGGAGAACGGATTTATTCAAGCATTAGACCTTGCAGAGTATAAAGCTGAATGGACAACACCAATATCTCAGGAAATCTATAATAATATATTATGGGAACATGGTCCAAATGGTCAAGGTTTAGTAACTCTCCTCATTCTTAGCATTCTTGAAGAGTTAGATATCGCCCAATATCCCCATAATTCAATAGACTATCTACATTATTTAATCGAAGCAAAAAAATTGGCTTTTGCAGATGCGTTTGCATATGTTGCGGATCCTGAATATATGATAATACCTCTTACAAAGTTCCTTTCTGAAGAGTATGCTCAAACCCGCGCTAGTCAAATTAATCCTAGAGAAGCAATGAGGCCAATCCCTCCTCCTCTCAAAATGGGGGATGATACAGTGTATCTGACCGCGGTTGATAAAGATGGTCTGGCCGTTTCTTTTATTAATTCCCTTTACTTTGGTTTTGGTTCTGGTGTTGTAGATCCACAAACAGGTATAGCTTTTCAGAACAGAGGGGCAGGTTTTTCGTTGATTAAAGGTCACCCCAATCAATACATGCCTAAAAAACGACCTTTTCACACTATTATCCCCGCTCTGATAACTACCTCTGAAAATGAGTTATTATATTCTTTTGGAGTAATGGGAGGTCATCATCAACCTCAAGGCCAAGCTCAAGTATTCCTCAACTTAATTCTACATGAAATGGATCCACAAACAGCTATTAGTTCCCCAAGATTTCATCATGATCAAATAACAAATACTCTTGCTATAGAAGAACCTATTGGAGTTGAAATTAGAGCTAAACTAAGGAAACGAGGACACAATATCGTAGATTGTGTTGGTACAAACTTTGGAGGTGGACAGATCATTCACTATAACTCATCAAATGGTTGTTATATTGGTGGATCTGATCCCCGTAAAGACGGACAAGTAAATGGATACTAAATAGTAATTGAGATTAGCCAAAACCTTTGAGAAGTAACGCTGAAATTAGTATTAATTCCTAATGGCCTTAAAGAAAAGTGCTTATGATGAAAAGTGATTCGATTCTAACCAAATTACTGAAAGAAGCGCGAAAGGAACTATATTCTTGGGCAACAAACGATCTGACCTGTCAATTGGCAAAAGAGGTTATGTCGATTGGACTAGCGAAGATAAAATTGTTTTTTCAGGAGTTAGGCCTTGATTCAAGTGCGATTGTCACGTTTGGCCCTGATGGGAGCGTAACAAGAAATATAGCAAGATTCAATGAGGGCGTTGGTTATGGATGCGTAGTCGCTACTAAAGACTATATTTTTCCTAGCTTACTCCACCCGAACGGTTGTGGCTTTGGATTATACCGAATTGATAACATGCCATTGTTACCTGAGTTAATAAGAAAGTTAAATAAACTGAAGAAAGAGGGGGTGCCTATTGGGAATCAACAAGGAAAGTGGGATGTCTGGAAATCAAACCACTTTATTGACATTCTCAGGTTGGATGGAGTAAGTCCAAATTATTCTCAATATAACGAATGGTTATCTCAAGGCAATTATGTTCTTATACATTCATCACAACAAGTACAAACCGAACGTTTGAGTCATTGGAATGAGAAAGAATTCATAAAGGTTGATACTCCCTTTGGTACTATTGGAGGGCTTACTGATGAGTCATTAAAGGAGTACCTTAGATTCTTCCAGAAAGTAGAAGTTTATAGCAAGAAAAAGCGGACATCCATTGCAACTGAACTTTTTGGTGAACATAACATCAACTGTATTGCTAATCCCACGCATCAAGGATACTATCAAGAAAACAACTATTATGTTATGAGACTTGGTCTATATAACTCAATAAACCAGAGTGGAGAAAAAAATTTACCCCTTTTTCCCTTAGCATTCAATGGGTATTCCTTTATTTATCTTTATGAGGGTCAAACAAATATTAAGAAGCAACATTGGACTAATAATCAGTATCAACGAGCTAAAAATATGGGGCATTTTGATTTCCTGAAACAGGCTAACCTCCTTCCGCATGGAGGGGGTTATTCGTTAATATACCCCTTTTCTACAGTACGATCTGTTGTATTAGATGGCGTAATCTATTTTGAATTAACTGATGCTCCGATGGAAAGTCAAATGATCATCCAAAATATAGAAGCATTGGAGTATGGTTATCGCGATCCAACCGAAATCTTACCATTAGTCGACCGTCTTGAGTTAGGAAAAAGAGTAGCACGATTTGTGCCAACCCGAGTGATCAAATTTTAAAATCTAGTTCCTTTAAAAAGCCTAAATCATTAGAATAATGTTTTTTATCAATAGATTCCATTTTTATACGATAAAACATGATTTAGATCAACTTTATTTAAATTAAATTAATACTAATATAGAAAAAAAGTCACTAGATTGAATTGTAGATAGGTCTTTTGGCAGCCTTTTTAACTAACAAAACTAGGAATTATTTGCAATGGAGGAAAAATTACCTAAAGTAAATCCTCGAAAAAAACTCCTTGAAGATCACGAAGATTTATCTTTTCCCGGCCGAAAATCATTATTAGAAAATATTCAACGGCGCTTCGCTGTGAAGGGAGATGTTTGGATTCATCATGCTTATAACGTTCCCGAAGAAGATCCTCTTGTCATCGATAGCGAAATAAAGAACATCCAATACCAAGATAAGATAATAGTACCAGCTATCCTCCATACTCTTGTGGATAAGGTGGGAGGAATGAGAAGCACGAGCATTGCAGCAATAAGTAGGATGAAGAGTCCTGAGTTACTTCTCCTTCAGGATCCAGCTACCATGAATTTAGCAATAATCTATAAAGAGAAGCTGTGGATAACTGAAATTCTTTTAAAGGAGGCTGATTTTCTTTATCCTTTCCCTGCTGAGCGGACCCATGCTTTAACAGACAGTGATCGAACACTAGTTGATGTGGTACAAGAAGACATCTCAATAGAGATCAATGGACATCGTGCCAAAGGGGGTATTGTACAGGAGAAAACTTTTATGCCTCTTGATTCGTACTATCATCCAATCTTGGGAGGTAAGGATCCTGCAGCACGGTTCAAGGCAACACTTCCACGACTTCCTGATGCAGGTGAACTTATCCTTATGATTTCTGACGCAATTTCGAGTTCAGCAAAGATGTATTTAGGTACAGTGAATGTGCGACTTGATGAAGATCGCTTCGCATTAGAATATCCACAGGATGTTAATTTGGCAGGTTTGAAAATATATAGAAGATATTTAGATGTTATAGAAATTCGATCTCCTTCCAATCCCCCTCATATAGAGCTCCAACACGTTAGTTTTCGCGTTTTTCGTACAGAAATATCCCGTCCCATGAAAAGCCTCATAAAAATGCTTCATATAAATTAACACAAGATAAAATCTAACTATTCATTTTCTTCGCTATATTCACTAACTAACTTCTTTGCTTCCTCTAGCCAAATACGTGTAAGTTGGAGCTCTCCTAGTTCTTTCTGTTTTTTAATAAGTAATGGTTTTCTTGTATCGTACTCTGCTCTGTTAATTCGTCCTAAGACAAAATCTCGTTCAAGTTGTTCAATTTCTGCATTCACGATTCCATCTATGGATTGAAAAAACGTTATGGCAGCAGAGGTGATGACCTCAATCAACTCAACACCTGGATCGGAGATGTAATAAACGTAATGCGGTGTGGGAAAAGGATCAACAGTTCGTTCACAAAGATAATTTGACAAAAGGAGTTTTAAATGTTTTTCTACTGCTGGTCTTGAGATGCTTAGCTTTGTGGCGAGTTCTTGGGGGTTTAGTGGCTTGGTTGAAATTAATTTGAGAATTTTTCGTCTTGTGGGATCGGCAAGAAGCCTATGTAGAGATCCAACTCTTTTTTCTAGCTTCTTAATCATTTATCTATCCTCATAAGGGATTTAGATGCTCATAAAGTTTGTTTACTAAATAATCCGATTATGTTTTTAAAAATCACTGGATATAATGTAAATAATCGCTTGGACTAAATCAAATAACTCAGAGATATTATTGTTATCCTAATTAAACCCCCTGGTTATATTCAATAACTCGGCGGCTTCGTCCTTAAACCTTAGTTTTTAGAATATTATTTAACTAGTCGAAGATTTGTTTCATTCAAAATTAAATTATTATATGAATTTTTCATAGAAATTCACAAGTCCTTTTAAAAAGTGATATTAATGTCTAACAGAGAAATAGAAGACCTAAAAGTCTTGATAAGATCATTGGATATTCGTCTCAAGAATGAGGAGATTTCTCAAGAGGAATATGACAATTTGAAAACAAAATATGAGGCTCAACTGGACGAAGAGATCAGTCTTGCTAAAGAGAAGAGTTTTCTAAAGAATCTGTCATACATCAGTATTTCTGGCTCAGGGAAGGTAACTGATTCACACATCAAAATTTCCGGCTCTGGACGAATTGATGGCTGGAGGGGAGGATCCATTTCCATTTCTGGATCTGGAAAAATATCTGATGATGAGATTAAGGTCAGTGGATCTGCATCATTGCCAGGAGGTTTAGAAACGCACACCTTAAAAGCTTCAGGTTCAATTAAGGCTGATGGTCCTCTTGAAACTACTATTTTTGCCAGTTCTGGATCATGTAAGATAGATGGTTATTTAATTGCACATGAAAAATTAACCATCTCAGGTTCAGGTAAAATTGAAGCAGACATCAAAGGAGGTCATGTAGTATCAAGTGGGTCATTAAGCGTAGCGGGTGCAATTCTATGTGTCAGTGCTGTACTTAATGGATCGTATAAAATTGAAAAAAATGTTGAATGCCAAGAATCATTTTCCTCTGAGTTAAACTCGAAGTGTAACATTGGCGGGGATTTACTTTGCAGTGGAGACGTTCAAATTGAGCAAGGTAGTGGTCGTGGCCACCTCCAAGTTGAACAGATCTTTGCTGAAGGTGATGTTTACCTTGAAGGGGTTACTGCTCGTTATGTTAGTGGCAAGACAGTTAAACTCGGCCCTGACTGCCAAGTTGAAAGAGTCGAGGAAAAAGGCTAATCTACATGCTTAGAAATAAGCTGAATGGTAAATCCATTGAGTTCTCCTCCTCCTTTTTTGACTAATCGGTCTACTCCCTTTGTTTTGTGGTGTTTCACTGGTGGAGGCCATTTTTTCGAAGAAATCCTTGAACAGATAAAGAAAGTAAATCACGAATCTATTCCGATCAGTTTTGTTTTCTCCAACGCTGGAGCTCTTGTAGCAAATAGATATGGATTTTTCTGGAATTTAATGCATTCCAACGTGAGAAAAGACTATCTCCACTTTATTTTTGAGAATAGTGTAGCTCAATATAATATTAAAAAAATACTTCAAAAAGCTGATCTTTCGTATTCAACCATATCTAAAGATCCTACTTTTTCAATTGCGATGAGTCTTGCCAACAGCGAAGCCAAATGTATCATTGCATGCCCTTTGACAGCCAATACAGCAGCAAAATTGGCTTTAGGTATAACAGATTCCTTAATCTCCAATTTGGTGTCTAGTGGGTTAAAATCTGGAAAAAAAGTTGGAATTTTACCAACAGATGCTATATCACAAAAAATTAAGACAAAATTACCAATACAACAAATAAAACCCGCCTCAACTGATCAGATTAATATAGATGTCTGTGAATTTAACGCTCTGAAAAGAACATCTACTAATCAAGTACAATTTTTACCACAGTTCTGTGTAGGCTGTCAGGTATGTGTGAAAAAATATCCTGATGTGTTTTCCTCGGGAAATCAGATCGAAGTAATAATTCGCGAAGTTGACTCGAAAAATATTCTGAATCTAAGCTCTGAACTAACTGTTCTGCAGACACCCAGTGAAATTTATTCTTTTATAAAGGAATTCTTCCAGTAGAATGCAATTTTAATCCATTATCTCCCTGTTTGAGATTTGTATATTTCAATATATCCTTTTATTGTCCGGCCTAAGTGCGTGAATGCTTCTGTTACGTTTAAACCAGACTTGGCTGATGTATTAAGATAGGAAATCTGAAAAGATATATCCGATATTTCTTGTTGAGATTTTCCAACGAAACTTGTTAACTCTTCCTGGTTGATTGCATTTGGCAAATCACTTTTGTTTCCTAAAATTATGTATGGAATTTGACGACCAACATTCGTGAATAGCTCTCTTTTCCAATTTCCGAGATTATAGAGAGATTCAGGCCGAGTTCGGTCAAAGACTAGTATTGCTCCATGTGATCCTTTATAATAAAGAGCTCTTACGGCTTCAAATCGTTGTTGTCCAGCTAAATCCCAAATTTGAAATTTGTATTGCATTCCATCGATCTCAAGATTTTGAACTGCAAAGTCTGCACCAATTGTTAGAATATATCCTGATTGAAAACCTTTTCCCAAAAACCGTTCTCTCAGAGATGTTTTTCCTACTCCTCCGTCTCCTAGTAAGCAAATTTTGTACAATGGCACAATGTAACCCTCTGATTCGATAATCTCTTACGATCTCTCCTTTGGTTAGATGTGTTATTAACTTATTTTCTTTCATTGCAAAGAGAGCTATTTTATAACCTTTTAAAGATCGAATAAACTAAACACTACAATCGTTGTGCTTATTTGGAACGTACATTAAGGTCTAAATCTTGTATATAAAATAATCTGGTTCTAATATATATTTATATTCAAATTAATGCTGTGTCATTTTATTTTTTTCAAGTATTTAATTAATAAGCTTGGAGGTAATTCCAAGGATTGAAGGTGCTATTTATCTCTTGTTAAGTGCTTTTGTGGATGATTATATTACTGAGAGAATTTTTTTATCATATCTACCTTTAAATTAAAGAGATTCTTTGTTAAACTAACTTTATAGATGTGGGGATTTAACAATCGTTTGTATGTTGAGTCTAGACAACGTAATTGCTTTTTACAAAAGGCTTGAGCTGCTTTCCAGCTAGAAGGGTTTTCATCTGCTAATACTCTACCATCTTTCATAATTTCATAGTGAAGAGATTCTACGATTATATCCTCTGGTAGTTGATATTTCTTCATATGTTCAATTGGGTGATGGATCCTATCACCTGAAGATGGTTCCTTTTCTTCATCTAAACCAATTACATCTACAAGAAACTTTCCATCATCCATAATTCTCCAAACCTTTTTGACACCTGGATTTATAGTTTTGGTAACATTTTCGCTTACTTTAATTCTAGGTTCTCTATCTAAAGCCACGAGCTTGTAAACTCCTCCTAATGCGCTTTGGTGCCCTCCTGTTATTAATTTTGTACCAACACCATAAGTCAATCGAGAAATGGTCTCCTTACAGAGCTTTTTTTCTTTTTTATCATTATTCCCTCTCTCGATGATTTGGTGTACAATGGAATTAATGGTGAATTCATCAAGTTCATTCGAAAGCACGATACTAATATTAGGAATTCCTGCTCTTTTGAACTCACGATAAACTTCAACAGAAAGATAAGCCAAGTCACCGGAGTCAATTCTGACACCCAATATTTGTTTCCCTCTCTCTTGAAGCTGTTTTGCCACCTCAATAGCATGAGGGAGGCCTGATTTTAATACATCATAAGTGTCAATTAAGAGTAAGCATTTATCAGGGAATATTTCTGCATATGATCTAAAGGATTCTAATTCTGAATCAAACGCTTGAACCCAAGAATGAGCCTGAGTTCCTACTATTGGACACTCCCAAATTTTCCCTCCTTGTACAAATGATGTTCCAATACACCCCCCAATAAGAGCTGCACGAACCCCAATGTAAGCACTATCCCCTTGGGCTCTTCTTAATCCAAATTCAATAATTTTTCCATTTCTTGCTGCATTTACTATACGTGCTGCTTTAGTAGCAATCAAGCTTGAATAATTAATAATATTAAGTAATGCTGTTTCTATTAGTTGTGTTTCGATGATTGGGCCAGTGACAGATATTATCGGAGTATATGGGAATATTACAGATCCTTCTTTTACACCTTCGACTTTTCCTGTAAATCTAAGCTTCAACAAATGCTCTAAAAATTCTTCCGAAAACATTTTCTGTTCTTTTAGATAAGTGATATCGTTTTCTGTGAATTTAAAGTTCGAAAGATATTCTAGGGCGAGGGGAATCCCACATGCAATGGTATAACCCCCGTTGAAAGGATTTGATCTGAAAAAAAGATCAAAAGTTGCATCTTTTCTAATATCCAAGTCAAAATACCCTTGACTCATTGTCAATTGATACAAATCTGTAAATAAAGCCCGATCTTTTTCGTAGAACATCGATTATCATCTTCAATTGAAATAAAATATTAATTTTCAATTTTCGATACTCGAGTACAAAATACTCAAATACAAATGAAATATGGTACAATTATTTAAGTCAATTATTATAAAAATTACTTGAACATTTAGAGAAAAAGAGATCTTAAACTAATTGAATATGTATTATAGAATGACTACATATAAAGTCGTGATACAGAATGCAGATTGAAGATGTTGAACTTGCTGGATTTGTTAAGATTACAAGTAAAGACGCCTTACTCGTCATTGATATGCAGAATGATTTTTTACCAGGTGGAGCATTACCTGTAGCTGATGGTGATCAAATTATTCCTGGTATTAACAACCTTACAGATAGATTTCATCAAACTGAAAATCCCATTGTTTTTACACAGGATTGGCACCCTATAGGCCATCATTCTTTTGCTAGTACTCATCCTGGTAAAAATCCTTATGATCCCTTAGAAGCACAAGGTATAGGTCCAGTATTGTGGCCAGATCATTGTGTTCAAGGAACTCATGGCGCTAACTTTGTACCTGGATTACAGGCTGCTAAAGCAACTCTAATTCTGCGGAAGGGTTTCCATAAGAGTATTGATTCCTATTCTGCTTTTCTAGAAAATGACAGAACTACTGAGACAGGATTAGCTACTTTTTTACAAACTTTAGGAATTGAAAGAGTCTTTATATGTGGATTAGCATTGGATTATTGTGTTTATTTTACTGCTATTGATGCTAAGGAATTTGGATTCGATGTTGTTGTTGTTCTTGATCAAACGAAAGCTGTAAATACTCCAGAGGGCAGCGTGTCTAATACTCTCAAGAATATGACCGAGAAGAAGATAATCTTCATTACTTCAGACAAAATTCTTGGTTGAAGAGCGGACATATTTCTGTACTAGGTAGATTAAAAGAATAATCGCCACAGAGATGGCAATTCCTAAGGTTCCATACTCTCCAGTCCCTAGTTCGATATAGAAATTATTTGCTATTAACAAAATACCCCACGAAATTGCTAAGACAATCCATGCGAGGAGAATAAAAGAATTTAAATGCATTTGAAAAATTTTTAGAAGTTTTTGTCTTTCTATACTATCTGGAGGATAAGTTGAATATTCTTTATCAAGTTGGTGATATTTAAAAGAAATAAACCACATTTCATGGAACATCCATGTTATAATAACAGCAAGAGCGAGTAAATATGGATTTTCAATATAAAAAAGAATTCCACACGAAAATAACAAGGTAACAAAGTTTCTAAAATCTAATTTCAAGGTTAAAATTCCAAAAAGGGCTATAAATCCGAGTATCGATAGTAAAAAAATAGAAATGAAAAATATTATCAGATAATAGGAAAATAAAGGAATAATAAGCCTTAAGAGAGGGATAAATGAAAAAATGAGGAAACTGGACATCATTATAATTTGAAGACTCCAAATTATCTGTTGCATTTTCATTTTATGCGCCTCATTCTGATTGATTCATATTTGGGTCCATACATATACCAAGGTATCTGTGTAATTCCCATTTGAGTTACTTTTTTCATCGTAAAACCTCGATCGAGAGATAAGAGGGCATTTACAATTCGGGAAGCCTCTGAAGAATCAGGTTCTCCCTCAATATCATTTTCAAGCTTCGGCTGAATCAATGTAATTTCATGATTCCTTTTAACTAATTCGTGAAGAAATTCTACAATAATACGATTATAAAGCGGACTAATGAAAAAAATTTGAGAAAAAGGTGGTAAGGATGGTAGGAGTCTTTTAGTTAATCTTAAATACAATGTTTCCTCATAAAGAGGATAAGCACCCTCAACATCAATGAGAAATTCGTTTATTCGGAGAAGCTGGCGTTTACCTGGCGCTGTAGGAATTTCATTGACAAATTCCCCTATTCCATAAAATCCAATTTTATTCCGGTTAGATATAAGATACTCTGAAGTGGCTAATGCAGCTTTTACACTCTCTTCAAGCACACGGATCGTTGAGTCAGTATGGTCAAGAATTACAAACACACGAGCTGATTGATCTAGGGCGTATTCATTAGTTGCTAACCTGTTAAATTTAGCTGTGACTCTCCAGTTTATTGCTCTCACCTCGTCACCCTCTTGGTAATCACGTACTCCTTGAAAATCGAAATCCCTACCCTTGTAGATCAGACTAGGGATGTAACCTGTTTCTGGTAACAAACGTTGCCGATGAATTGGTAAATATTTCAGCTTGATTAGCGGTGGAACCACATCAAATGAATTGAAAACAGAGTATTTTCTCGATTCAGATCGGAAATAAAAAGGATCAGATCCAGCTAATAACACAGGCCCAAGATCATAACGCCCTCGACGATGACACTGGATTGCATATGAGAAAGTAATTACATCTCCTTCATTAAGCTCTAGGAGCCAATGATTCGATCCTTCATTTATTGTACACTCCTCAGGTATTAAATCAAGGATTTCTAGGATAGGAACACGTTTTCCTTTATTTTCAACGGTTAACCTTACATAAATAAGCTCACCTTTCTCCTCGGTTTTATTTCGTGAGACCCACCTATTAATAACAACATTTTTGAGGTCAATTTCTTCTGGAGTAAGCGAGAAAAAGAAAATAATAAGAATTGGAAGGATTATTCCAGCAACAAGCCACCACTGAAAGATAATAGCTGATATTAAGAGTATTAATGCTAAATCAAGAAGAACTTCGAACTTATACTTTTTTCTCAAAAAAAATTCTCCTAAGATGTAATATCATGACCTAATTGAGACACTTATCTTATTTATTCACGACGAGGTGTCTTGATCTGATCCAAGGCTGTTTTGATGAGGAGTTCCGATGAAGTTCCTGATAACCAAGAGCTTATTTCGAGAATCAACCTATGAGCTAATGCAATAGGCGCAAGCTCCTTGGTATCTTGTGGAATCACAAAGTCTCGCCCATTTAGCGCTGCGTTTGCCCTTGACAACGCCATTAAATCTAATGATCCTCTTGGGGAAGACCCTACTTTTACTTGAGGGAGATCACGAGTTTTTTGTACAATTTCTACAATATATTCTTTGATTTCGTCAGAAACATAAACGGTCTCGACTGAACGTTGCATTTCCCAAAATGTACCCCGATCTATCACTTGAGATACATCAAAATCTTTTTTCTTTCGATTGATCCGATTTGAGAGAATGATTCTTTCCGCTTCTTTTGAGGGATAACCAATCCTAATCCTTGCTAGAAATCTATCGATTTGAGCTTCTGGTAATGCAAAGGTTCCTTCAAGTTCCAATGGATTTTGGGTAGCTACAACCAGAAAGGGTTTGCTTTTGCCAACTAGCTGATAAGTTATACCTCCTACTGTTATTTGATATTCCCCCATAGCTTCTAATAAAGCACTTTGAGTTTTGGGAGTTGCTCGATTAATTTCATCTGCCAGAATAATATCTGCAAAAACTGGTCCTGCTTTAAATTCGAAGTCAGATATCTTTTGGTTGTAAATCTCTGATCCAACAATATCTTGAGGTAAGAGGTCAGGAGTAAATTGAATACGTTTGAAATCACAGCCTAGTACTGTTGAGAATGATCGACAAATCATAGTTTTCGCTAGACCAGGATAATCCTCGAAAAGAATATGCCCATCGGCGAGAAACGCCAACATAACATAACGGAGTGTTTCTCTTTTACCAATAATATGTTTATTAACTTCATCTAAAACTTTCACACATAGTTCTGAAGTTTCCTCAACGTTCATAATAGCCATCACTCCATTTTGGAAATCAATGGGATTCCAAGCACTTGTTGAACTTCTGTTAAAATTTCGATAAATTTCTGATAAAAAATTTCAGAAGGATCTTTTTTATGAAATACACCAGAATGGGTAATGAGAGCCATCTCTTGACTGTAATGGCGATACCACGCTTTGGGTTCGTTAATAAGAAGAATAAGGTTTTTATTACGCATTATATTGTCCATTTGTCCTGTAAGTTCTGCATAATCCTTTATTAATTGTGATAACATTACAATCAATTCTTTCTGTTTTCTTGAATGTACACTTGTTAAGAGTCGAAGTAATTCATTGTAAGATTTGCTATATGGCCTCGGAGGTTCAATATACTCCGTTTTTGCTTTTTCAAAGTGATAAGTAACTAATTTTATGTACTTCATTCTGTACATGTTTATGGTTCGAGAAGTAATAATGATTAACAATACTAATACTATTCCATAAAATAAGTTCATTCTATCTCCTCTGGTTCTTTACACTCCTTGAGATTAGACGGTGACTCGGCCGAGAAGATAATTTTTGAAGCTAAAGATTTAGCTTGATCAACTTCTTGATCTGTGATGTTATGATTTGAAAACTTAACTTCTTCGAACAGGTTTGTGATTCCTTCAATCAATGGAGTAGAAGTTAGGGTTTTTGTGATAACATCCTTTGTGAATTCCGTAGGAGTGAAGCTGGGTGAATCATCAGCCCCTCGTTCTTCTAAACTAGTTGATGCTTGATAATAGCACTCTAATACTGTTTTCATTCTATGTGTTTTTTCCTGCCCTTCAATTGGGCTCTCATCACCGTCCATTACAACAGTTTTTTTCAGTACAGATTTTCGTCTTGATAATATTATCAGCAATAGTGATAAAAAAATTATTCCAAAGAAGAAAAGACTTCTCAACTCTAGTAAGAAATTAACAAAGGCGTTGGTGTCTAATTGGTTTGAAGCTGCTGGTACTGGGGGTAGTTGAGCTGATTCAGTAACTTCTTGTGTTGTAATTGAAACAGAGGAGTTTATTTCGGGCCAGACTGGGGATTCCTCTTCGAATAATGTAGTAGATGCTAAGAATGCAAAAATGAGAATTGAAATCAAAGCAATTCCAAAGAATATTATTAGTGGAGGAAAAGTAAATTGTTGTTTTGATTTGTTTGTAAAAAAGAGATAAATTCCCGTGAATAGTGGTAAAAATAATCCAATGATTTCAAATAGAGAGATGTTCAGTATTAAAAAGGGTTTAACGCTACTACTTCCTGATAGTTGCTCTAATGAGATTTGAGTAAAGGTTAAAGACAGCAACAGCAAACAAAGAATCAAAAATTCTTTTTGAATTAAGAAGTCAAAATCCTTTGTATTCACTTTGATTCCTGCTATTGTGTGTTTGCTTATAATTATTATTTTTTAGTTTATTAAAACATTTTTCTCTTCATGCAAGTTCTCCTAATTTTTATGAACTTCTTCCTGACGATTTTTTAGTCTTAACTTAGTTTTTCTCAATATCTTATTCGTTTGGTGTGAACAAATTTTAACAGTAACGTTTTTGTAAGCTCTGAATTAATCTATTATTATCTGAATTCAGTCAACGTTCAAAGCCTATTATCAAGTAAAAATCCTCCTTTCCTTTGATGCACAAGAATAATGATCAAAATAAAATCAAAAAAATCCATCTCAATGGAAAAGGAAGATGATGTTAAAAATGCTTCTCTATTGGATTGATAAACAACGCTTGGCTGGGTCTAGCGAACCTCTCATAGAAGATTTTCCTTTTCTCAAGACTATCGAGTGGGCTGGGATGGTTTGTCTTCAAGAGACTCCAACCTCAGAGAAATTAGCCAACCTATTAGCAATACCCTATTTGCATCTACCTATTGTGAATTTTTCAATTCCTACTAAGATTGATCTGGAAATACTCCTAGAATTCTTCTATGAGACCCAAAAAGAAAATCCAAATCTTCCTGTATTGATTCACTGTACGGAGGGCCATGGACGTACAGGTACAATACTCGCAGCTTTGCTAGTAGTTATTGACCATATTAGCCCTGAGGAAGCGGTCAGACGGATAAGAGACGTGAATCCATTGGCAATCGAAACTGAAGAACAGGAGGACTTTATAAAAAGGCTTTAATACCTTCAGTTGAATTCTGCTATTTCTAACTACTTTTTTGGGATTATAAGAAAGAATGAATATTTCTCTTAAATAGATAAGTTCTGCAAGAAAACTAAGAAAACGCTCTAGAGGCTCCCTTTCAATGCTTCGACTCCAAGAGTATGAACTCCATGACAGTCAAGTCCCTATTAATGTAATTCTCCTTAGAAACTTGGTAAGAACTGATTCTACCTCTAGAACTTCAGAAATCAAAACTCGTTCATTTGCGTTATGAATGGCTTTCGGATCACCAGGACCGTATATAACAAAAGGAATTGATTGAGGTGCTTGAGTGACAAGAACAGCTGCATCAGTTCCGTAGTTTAAACCGATTGGTGTCTGATTATTGCTTACTTTCAGAAAAAGTTGTATGAATTTGTTTTCGTGAGAATTAGATACAGGTAGCATGATTTGATTTATTTCAGTTTCAAATTGAGCAGGGTTTGATTTTTCAAACTCTTTTATTTTGTGAGTGATTTCATTAGCAAAATCAGTTAAATTAATAGGTGGAACTAATCGAAAATCACATTGAATTTCAGCATTTTCAGGGACAACGTTTGCACTTTTACCCCCCTTAATTTTACCAATATTCAGTGTACTTTGACCTAAGGTAGGATGAGAAACTCGAGGAATGGCGTTTCTCAATAATGGAAAAAGATTTACTAGTTCTTCAATGGCATTAATTCCTTTTTCTGGGGTTGAACCATGAGCAGATTTCCCATAAGATCGAATAGTCATCCATAAAACTCCTTTTTCTGCGATTCCAACCTTCAAGCTTGTGGGTTCTGCCACAATTAAGAATTCAGTATTATCCATTATTCCTAGTTTCATTGCAGCTTTAGCTCCGCCAAGCCCTACCTCCTCATCAGATGTTCCAAGAAATACTATTTGATAATTCAATTTATCTATATCAACGGTATTTTTTAAGGATTTAAGTGCTCTTAAACAAGCAGAAACCCCTCCCTTCATATCAGCTGAACCACGACCATAAATATACCCCTCCGTTTCTTCTCCGCCAAAAGGGTCGTAATCCCAGTTATTTAAATTTCCAGCTGGGACAGTGTCTAGATGTCCACACATCACAATTGATTTCTTTGCCTTACCAAGAGTTAGGATTATATTTGCTTGGTTCTCTTCATACCACTGAGTCCTAACTGGAATGTTATTCCCCTCGGCCCATTTTTGTATGTATTCAATAGTAAGTCGTGTATTACCAGGAGGATTTTCAGAATTTAAGCAAATTAAATTTTTTAAGATCTTTATGCATTCCAATATAAAACCCTCTCCTTAAGATGATCTTGTCTCAACTGTTAAATCTAGGCTTTCATATTGTTTTCGTTCTATTTCAGCAAAAATCATTCCTTTGTATCCACAATTACGACATAAATAATATGGTGGAGATAACAATCCTAAGAATCTATTGGGGATAACTTCAAGACTGTTTGTAAGGCAAATTGGACATACTTTAACGACATCTTGAGGTGATCCTCGGCGAATAAATTTCCGAATTTCACTAAAGGATCTTAAGAATTGTCGCATTTCTATTCACAAAAGGTTAAAGAGAAATATTATTTCTATTTTTCGCCTGCAATTCTTGGAATTTAGATACTCAGAGTATTTGTACTTGAAGTTGGAAACTTTTTTTAATTCCTCTTTTACGCAAAAGATGTAACAAGAAAGTATATTTACTTAAATATTCACTCCCGAACAGTGGTTTATCATTTGTATTCGTTTAATGAAACTCGGAGAAGGACAACCTCAAATCTTCTATATCACCATTACCAAGATTATTCTATACATTAATTAATAGCTGTTGATCAGAATGACAAAAAGAGTTGACTACAACTTCCTCGCCAAAATCCTCCTTCTTGGAGAATTTCGTGTGGGAAAATCGTCGATGGTCTTACGTTATGTCGAGGATCGGTTTCCAGGAGATTACATGGCAACTATTGGAGCTAACTTCTTAGTTAAGACTGTAAATCTTCCTTTTGAGGGTAGAGAGTACAAAGTAGGCCTCCAAATTTGGGATATCGGTGGACACGCTCGTTCATCCCAGGTAGGTCGAGTTTTTTTCCAAGGGGTTTCTGGCGCTCTTCTGGTGTATGATCTAACTCGAAAGAAGACACTTGAAAAAATCCCGTTATGGATAGAACAATTAAGAAAGTATTCACCTGATGTAAGAATGTATCTTGTAGGGAATAAAAATGATCTAGCCGATGATCGGCAAGTTTCTTTTAGCGAGGGAGAACAAGCCAAGGATCATTTGCAGATGGTAAATTTTTTTGAAACCAGCGCTAAAACGGGGAATCATATTCAAGAAACCTTTGAAGATTTAGCAGGACTTCTGGTATATACTAATCGTGATAAAATTAACAATACTGAGTCAGACTCAACAAAATAGCCGTTCAAAATTATTTTGTCTTTGAAGCTGTAAATATTTTTTTTATAGTTTTATTGGTTTCTATACAGACAGCATCACCATCAGATCTTCAAGAGAGCTGATATTTTCAAGCTGAGTCTTATATAGATTACCTTCTTCTGAAGAAATCTCATTATTGCCCATTAGAAAGTCAAGAATGTCAATAAACATATTCTTCGCATATTTAAAATTTGAGTTTGCTTCGGGAAGAGAAGTGAAAGCGAATGTTAACTTATCGGATAGACTGGCATCTTCAACTTTTAATGCATTTCTGATTGTTTGAACGTAAATTTGATCATCGGAAATACTACGAGCAATTTTGACTCTCTTCTCTGCTTCTCGAGAGGCATCGTGAGAGAGTTCTGGAATGAAAAGTTTTTTAAAAAATCGAATGAATCTATTCATTGCTGCTGTCTCTATTACATTTGATAATTGAATGTGCCTAGTACTGACTCGGTTTCTAGTCCATTTTTAATTTATAAAAATGAAGCTTCTTAACAAATCCTTTTTAAATTATCTTTACCTTTTAATTTTTGTAAATTTGAATAGATATAAATCTCTTGTTATATTTTTATCGAAAACTCTATAAGAGGTCTTAAACTTGTCTGAATCACGTCCAAGCCATTCTGAAGCAATCGCTGGAGTAAAAATCAAAAGATTTCTGACAATGGCGGTTATGAAATTATCACAGGAACTACTAGATCGATCAAACACATTAGAAACGAGAAAGTTAATAGAAACCATGACATACGACTTGGTGAAGTCAAACTTCACTTTAACCTCCTCAGATAACACGTTAACTCAGGCCAAACTCTTCTTAGCTTCATTGGGCTTTTCTCCTTGTGAAATAGAGTGGGCTGAGGATGTACGGCTGGGAAGAGTTTTTTTAGGAAAAGGACGTATATGGAGAGCTACAACAGAAAAAGACACAGAATTAATTAAACTTCTTCTCTCAGCAATTGTTAAAGGACTTGGATATTCTTTCATACAATCCAATGTAAAGGTTTCTTTCATAGAAAATGAGCTGCTTCCACCTCGCTTTGCTTATGAACTCCAATTTAGAGCTTCTGAGGATGTTTTTGCTGAATCAGTTCAACCAACTGCTAAAGAAAAGGCAACAGTCTTACTCTCTGCAGGATCTTTACTTAAGCCAATTGTCGGTAGAGGCATTAGTATTCAAGATGCTACCCGTTTCTTACTGGAGGGAACAAGAACTGTTGTGGAACATTTTGACCCCACAATTCTAGAACGAAAAGACATTGAAGATTATCCTTTGAAGTTAGTTGAAGTGTTATTTCTTAAATTGCAAGAAGATGAACGTCTCGAAGAATTTGCTAATCAAATTGGTGTTTCAATGGTTAGAAGTATAAGACAAGTATTACATGGGTTAGAGAGGCACCAAATTCTAAAGGGAATTGGACTATTGCCTCCAGATGAAATCGATGAGCTACTTTTCTACGGTGATGTTGATATCTGTGGAAAAGATCGCGGAAAAAATATAACTTTTTGTAGGTTTCTAGGTCACATTTGGGGTGGATATGCCTCTGAAGTGCTTGGAAAGAAATTTCGGATGATTGAAGATCCCTTATGCGCTACTAGTACAGGAACTAAATGCATATTCACCTTAGAAGCAGTTCATTCTTGAGAAAATATCGATTTTTTTTTTAGTTAGAGCGATATAGTTCAAAATCAACTTGAGGGGAGATGTCTATATTAAAAACTTTAAAAGGTGGAAAGATAACATTTAGAAAGCAAACATAAAACCACTTTTCCATTATATTCCAATAATAAAAATGGCTTTCCGATTATTAAAGTGATTGAACGACATGATTTGATAATAATCTAGGAAAGGTGAGTTTCCATTGGTTAGTTTTTGTGAAAAGTGTGGTGCACTCCTAATTCCTCAACGACATGAAGATGGTAGCATCACCTTGGTATGTCGAGTTTGTAAAACAGAGTTTAAAGACAAATTCAAGGAATCTTCTTATCAGATCTCAAGTAAGATACACCATGACGTCAAGGAGAAGTTAACAATAGTTGAAGAAGAATTTGATGTTCGACCAAGTATTAAAGTAGCGTGCCCACGGTGCAATCACTACGAAGCTCGGTATTGGGAAGCAGAAAACCGAAGAAAGGAGGAATGGGAGACTACAACGTATTATAAGTGTATAAAATGCGGATGGGTTTGGTCAGAATAAATTGTTTCCCTGTTTAGTGGTTACTCTAAATCGTAAACTCCCATCCACAATGAAAATCACGTTCCATCGAATCTGGGGGACATGCTATAACATTAGTCATAATTCTGTTATCAATAGTCTTAGCAAAACCGCTATATTCTACAATTCCTACTTCTTTACAAGGAAATAATGGTAAATTTTTTCTTTCTCTAGCTGACTGAACTCGACAAGTTTTCATTTTAAGTATTAATTTGGTGGAAGAGACCCGTGTAACCTCCTGAATATTTATTGAGGCGTATAACCGTAGATGTAGGGCTTTTTCTAATCCCTCTAATCCTGAATTTGGAGGAATGTCAAATTCATTCATTATTCTTTTTGCTTCAACTATAGTAAAACGCTTCCATCCTTCTTTGTCAATCTGGATTGCCTCAGCAAGTCCATGCCTTTCTTCAGCAGCTAAAAACCAGCAGCCATCATGAGCTAGCCAGTTCTTAGAATACATTCTGATAATTTTAATTAAATCTTGTTTTTCTAGTATTTCAAGATCCAATTTACCTATCTCCTTAAATTGAGGGAATTTTTCTGTGGAGAAATTGTTCTATCATCTCTCTGAGTTCCTTAATAGAATACCCTTCATTCCGCAAAGTAAAGTCAAATTGCTTTTTGTCTCGAAATGATATTCCATAGATTTCTTCTAAACGTTCTCCATCAGTTCTATCACGAGATTTGATCCTTTGAATGAGTTGCTCTTCATTCATACCATATTCAGATCTATTTATATCATGAGAAATACGATTAGCTATCACTTGTGCTGCTACTTCCAACCAAATAGTTATTCCATGAGTTCCAATTGCATATGGGGCCATTCGTCCAATGAAAATGCCACCTTCTAAAAGGGCAGTTTGTAATGCATTTTTTTCAATTTCAAGGTCTACTTTCCTTGCAAACTCTTGATTCTGCGTTTTTTGAATGTATTTCATAAATTCATCTAGGTTTCTTTCTTTCCATCCTGATTCAATGGCTATTTTTCTTACAATATCGCCAGCACTAATGATTTTTAACGAAATGTTATGATTCTTTTCAAAGTATTGTTGGACAAAACGAGCAACTGTGTCTTTTCCTGTTCCTGAAAATCCCCCAATAGCTATGATAGGTATCGTTCGGTTTTTAATCCTTGTTGAGAATTCTTGCAGGAGGTATTTCTCGAAATCACGAAGGTGGGGAATAAATGTGCCCATAATTTCAACCAGCTTGTTAGTAATTGATCATAATAATTGTGATATGCTCTGGGGTCTTAGTCTGGACATTATTTTATACTATTTTCAGATCTCATGGATATAGATAGATAAAAAAGCCATCTATTAAAGGATTCAAATATGATGTGTTTGAATTAATATCTTTAAATTGGAAGAGAGGTAGTAGGTAATGAGGGCCTTATTTTGGAAAATAACGTGGATTTTTCGGTCTTTGTCCAGGAGTATCGAAAAAACAGATCGTCAACTGAACGTGAGGCATTAGCATTAGCTATAGGATTTAATCCTCAGTTAGAGAGAAAATTTAAGCTAAAACAGCTGAGAGCAGCTGGAAGAAGCCAAGATTTGATAATAAAACGTGCTGCTTTAATAGGATTAGCATTTTCAACACTTCTGGATTCAGAAGGAGGAAAAGAGCAGGAAAAAACCTTGAAGAACTCTCTGAATGATCCTTTAACAACAACAAGGATGACTGCAGCAATTGCATTAGGAGTGAATGCTTTTTTTTCAAACAATAAGAAATTCCAAAAAAAGAGCTATAATGAATTTAGAAAAAAAATTAAGAAAGCTGATCTCGTTGTAAAGCAAGGGTACGCAATTGGCTTGGGTCTTCTGGCTAAGTTTCGAGAAACACAGAAAGATAGCCTTCCAGCAATTCTAGAAGCTTATAATCCAGCAGAGATGGGGAGTCCAGACTGTTATTTAGTGGGACTTACACTAGCAGCTCTAAATGTTGATAAAGCGGAAAATGTGTTTGATTTCATAGTTGAATTAATTATCCCTAACTTATCAAATAAGGAGAGTCGGAGAATTGCAATGATTTGTACTGCTTTTCTTCTTCCTTTGATCCCTGATCCAGTAATTAGAGTTGAAAAGCTTGAAAAAATAATAAAACAAGGCATAGAGTTCCATTCGAAGTTCGGAACAGATTCAGCACTCATTTTAACATATTTGTCCCTTCTTAATGATAATAAACAACAAAAGAATTTTCTCATTCGATTATTAGGGCTTAAGGATTTAGATCCTGATTATGAACAAATTTCCACCATCCTCAAGGAGAATAAAACAGTAACAGATGTTTTAAGGGCACTATTACAGTGTAATACTTTAGATATTAAGGCAGCAGGGATTACTGCTAGTTATTTTCTGGAATCTGAAAAGTCACTTGCTGATTTGGGCACATTCATCGAAGAAGGACTTCAACAACGGGGTTCTGGCAATTTTGACCGTTTTCTTGTGCTGTTAAGGGCATTTTCATTCATTCTCATACATAAGGAGTATGATCGTGCAAAAGAGTTTGAAACCTTTTTCCACTCGAATGATCAACGTATAAAACGGTTTGCAGGCCTTTCCTATGCTTGTCTTCAAGCTATGAAACAGGAATTTCAGGATGTTTATTCCAAGTTAATATCAGAGTTAGACGAATATGTCCGGTGGGGATTGCTTGTAGGTATATCTATCTATGAAAGCCTTGGTCGAGATATACTAGAGGACGAATTGATTATTGGACTCTTATTACTGTGTCTTGGTTTTATTGATGTGAGTACATTATTATTGCTTTCTCAAGCTATGATTTCAAAATTCTATCAATGAATCACAGTTATATTCTTTGTCGCCAACGGTAATAATCAACCATATAACGAAAAGTTTGAACCATTCTAGTAGGACTAGGGAAGATTGGATAATCTTGAGACTCAAGAAATTGTATTGATGGCGAATTGTGAGCAGTTAATAAGGTTGTTATCAAAATAGGCTTGTTGTAACTTCGAGAGAGCTTGATGACTTCTTTAAACAGATTTACTTCTAGATCAGAAATAAAATTAAGTTGATCTTTGTGCTCATCAAGAATGAAAGGGGATTGTTTTGCCAGATTTGCTAGATAAGCTATCCCTCCAACTCCTAAGAGAAATATAGCTTCGACTGAGGGCATCTCATCAAAGATAATTTTAATAATTTCTTTGACGTCGTTCAAATTTAGTGAAGCAACTGTATCAATCGGGTTTCCTTTCGACCAGTAGGGCGGGAGAATTTCATCAATACGTTCATACGCATTTTTGGTTAATGGCTCTAAATTTATTCCTTGTCTAGAGCATGCATCAGCTGCCATTACCCCCCAACCACCACCTCTTGTTAAAATAACAACTCTTCCTCTAGGAAACCTCATTTCAGCCCATCGAGAGAAAACAAGAACAAGGTCAAACATTTCATCAAGAGAATCTACAATTATTGCTCCTGCATTCTCTAGAATATTACGAAAGACTCGGTCATCACCAGTTATAGCTCCTGTGTGAGAAAGAGCAGCCTGACGACCTGAAACTGTGCCTCCAGCTTTTAATATGATAACTGGTTTGCTTTTAGATATCTCTTTCACTAAATTTACAAAACGCCGGGAATCTTGAATCCCTTCTACATAAAGGCCAATAACTTTGGTTCTGGTATCATGCTTACCAAAGAATTCTAAATAATCTGCCATTACCAAATCTGCCATGTTACCAGCCGAAACATATACATTAAGACCTATCCCTCGTCTCGAAGCAACAGTGAGACCAATCGTGCCAATATTTCCTGACTGAGAGATAAAAGCCATGTCTCCTTGTCTTAATCCAGCTACAGGCCACATTACTGCAGTTAAATTTACCCGTGTGCTTACAATACCCATCCCATTCGGTCCAATTAATCGGATACCATTTTGTTGAGCATAAGTTGTAATTTTCTCCTCCAATTTTCGTCCTTCCTCTCCAGATTCCTTAAAACCAGCTGTGATAATAACAACATGATGAACATCTCTCTGTTTTGCCTGTTCAAGGATAGATAAGACAAATCTTGCAGGAATGATGATAATCACTAGATCAAGGTGTATATCTTTCGGGATTTCAAGAATAGAAGGATAGGCTTTGTATCCTAAAATTTCCTTTTTATTGGGATGAACAGGAAAAAATTCCCCCGTATAACTATTTTGCACAATATTATGAGCAACAATGAATCCCCAACTTGAGAGCTTGTCACTTGCACCAACCAAAGCAACTGCTCTTGGATTGAAAAAAGGTTCTAGATTAAGAGACATTGAACATCATCCATGTGATTATTGACCGAAACATGCCCGAGTCTACTTTTAGTTCTCGCAGAAATACATTCCAAAGGACCAGGCTACAACATATAAAGATTCTTTAAAGAAAAAGGCTTTTATGATTATGAAATATTTACTTTTCAATGAGTGGATGATAGTGCGATTCTTAAAAAGTAAAGAGTTAGAAGAAATTTGGAAAAACTTTATCTATGCTCCTAAGCAATTGGAAGGTGTTTCTCTTGATCTTACAGTAAAAACAATTTATACTTTCGAAAAGCAAGGTGCACTAGATTTTGGAGGAAGTGAATATCAACCTGTTGATCTGGAACCTCTACGACCAAAAATCGAAGATGATCCAAAGTATGGATGGTGGACGCTTTCAACCGGAATGTATATTGTAGAGTATAATGAGAATTTCTCTGAAAATGAATGCCTAGCTATTGTTTATCCTCATAAGCGTCTTCTTAGCACAGGATGTTTCCATCCTTCTTTTATCGTTGATCCTTCTAAGAATTCTCAATCAATCCAAGGATTGTTAAGTGTTAATAGTCAAGGTGTACGAATTAAAGAGAACGCTCGAATCTCTACAGCACTCACTCTTATATTAGATTAAATATGGAAACGGTGCCCTATTAGATTAGGGGAAAATTACTTATAATCAGATTCATCGATTTCTGGAATTTTAGTTCGTGCGATTCGATCAAAAAACTCTACTTTATTGAAATAACGGGTTATTTTAATATGATTTTTTTCAAGTTTAAAATAAATCTTTTGACCTTGGAAAAAATCATCAGTGAACACGATTTGGCTTGATGTAGTATTCCTAGAGGAATTACTCTGCTCTATAGACATACTAATATTTTGACTCCAAATTAAGGTCTCTGAATCAAGAATTTGAAAGCAATCAGCTGGAATGACTTCAAAACCTAGAAGCAGATCTTTCCAAATCCACAATGGAATGGCCAATTTTTTAGTTTCCCAAGAACCAATGAGTGCGAGGTCGATTGTATCAAAATTTGGGTCTATTGGATTCCATTTTCGAAATATGAAGCTAATTTCACAGTCTTGGAGAAATGATTTCATAAATACCCAAAAAAAGGATTTTTTTCTTGAATCATATATTTCCTGTGGAAGTTCCAAAAGATTGGCAATTGACACTCCAAAATCGCCAATTTCAAACTCCAAAAACCAGATCCGATGGCCTAACTCTAAGTAATCATGAATCGATTGTTGTTTGAGTTTATTTTTCTTCTGATTCATCTTGTCTCACTTTCACTATACACTCTCAGAGTTATATTATATAAGCACCCAAAAATTTCAGAATAAATTTTGCAAAGTACACTTAACCCCCCAAACAGAGGAATAAGAATGGATTTTGAGCTAAATGAAAAAGTTGCTCTAGTAGCTGCTTCCAGTACAGGATTGGGAAAAGCTGTTGCCATAGGATTAGCAGAAGAGGGTGCTAATATTATTATCTGTTCAAGAGACTCAGATAAACTAAAATTGGTATACCAAGAAATTCAAAAAATGAATGGAAGATGTCTTGCTATTCCTACAGACCTCACGAATTATTCACAAGTAAAAAACCTAGTTTCTAAGAGTATTAAACATTTCGGGAAGATTGACATCTTGGTTACTAATTGTGGAGGTCCTCCATCAGGGGGATTTTTGGATTTTTCAATAGAGGATTGGAATTTGGCAATTGACTTAAACCTTATGAGTACGATTTATTTATGCAAAGAGGTTATTCCATACATGGTAAACCAAAACCTTGGCCGAATTATCATGATTACTAGTGTCTCTGTAAAACAACCTATAGAAGGACTTATTCTTTCAAACGTTGCTCGAGCGGGGGTTGCTGGATTAGCAAAGAGTTTAAGTAACGAATTTGGAAAAAATAATATACTCGTGAATATAGTTTGCCCTGGATATACGCAAACACAACGAGTTAATCAACTTGCTTTAGATTTATCAGCTGAACAGGGGTTAAAACCAGAAGAAATGATCCAAAAATGGGCAAAATTGAATGTTTTAGGACGGATAGCAACCCCCGAAGAATTTGCAAATGTGGTTGTATTCCTCGCGTCTGAAAGAGCCAGTCACTTAACAGGAACAGCTATTCAGATCGATGGAGGTCTTGTTAAATCCCTTTTATAAAGAAAAAAGAAAATGAGATTATTTGAATTGAGCTTTTCTTTTCTCCAAGAACGCTGAAACTCCTTCTTCCATATCCTCATGAGAAAAACAAAGTGAGAAAATATTTGCTTCCATTTGTATGGCATCAAGCAAAGCTATTTCTATTCCACGATCGATAGCTTCCTTTGCCTGTGATAAGGCAAAACTTGGACCGCGAGCTAGTTTTTGAGCTAGTTTAGTCACTGTTGTATCTAGATCCTCAGGGCTAACTACTTCATTGACAAGGCCAATGGCGAAAGCTCTATCAGAATCAATGTTGTCTCCAAGAAAAATCATTTCTTTAGCCACAGTCTTACCAACTAATCGTGGGAGGCGTTGTGTTCCACCTGCACCTGGAATAATGCCCAACTTTATCTCAGGCTGACCAAAAAGTGCCTTGGTTGAAGCAATTCTTAAGTCACATGCCATGGCTAATTCACAACCTCCTCCTAAGCAAAACCCATTGATGGATGCGATCACAGGAATCTCAAGGAGCTCAATATTGTTTAAAGCTCTCTGCAATCTTAATGAAAATGATTTAATTTGAGCAGCTGTTTTTCCTCGAAATTCATTTATGTCAGCACCAGCAATAAAGGCTCTTCCTGATCCTTTGAAAACTAGAACACGAACATTTTCGGTCTTTACCTTTTCAATAGCTTGATTTAATTCTTTTATAGTCTCTGTATTGAGAGCATTAAGGGCCTTCTCTCGAGTAAAGGTAATAATAGCAATTCCTTCAGTCACTTCATAAGTTAGATTTTTAAACATGATTTTTCCCTACAAATGATTCTGAGTTGTAACAAGCGTCTTAACATAAATGTTCAAATATTTTTGCATAAATCATCAGGTTTCAGCAGAAATTTAATTATTTTCTAATCATTTCTAAGAACCTGATATATTCTGTTTAAATTGAGTGGAAAAAAAAATGGCTCTATATGAATTCGAAGGAAAACAGCCCAAAATTGCAAAAACCGCGTTTTTATTCCCTTCTGCGGAAGTTATCGGTGCTGTAACTATTGGGGAGAATTGCTTCATTGGCCCCAATGCTGTTTTACGTGGAGACTGGGGATACATTAAAATTAGGGACGGTTCCAATATTCAGGATAACTGTGTTATTCACTCAATCCCTGATGAAGGGACAATTTTAGGTGAAGATTGTCATATTGGGCACGGTGCTATAGTACATCAAGCAGAATTAGGAAAACATGTATTAGTAGGTAAAAATGCGGTAATAATGAATTGGGTCAAGATTGGAAACGGTTGTATAATCGGTAGTGGTTGTATTGTTCCCCAAAACAAAGTTGTTGAACCCAATAGTCTTGTACTCGGTGTTCCAGGAAAAATTATAGGGAAAGTTACAGACAATCAAAAAAAATATAGCATAAACGCAACCAAACTTTATCAAACGTTGCCTAAACGTTATCACAATAGCTTAAAGCTCCTTAATAATCGTTAACAATAAAGAACTCGTAATTTTCGTTGATAAAAGGCAAATAAAGCGATTAAAATTATCATAATCATTAAAAGTCGATAATATTTTAAAAAGAAAAAAAAAGAAAAGGACCATATTGTCATAATTATGAATAGTTAGTTTCAAGATAGAACACCAAGTTATGGGGTTTAGAAGAGTGATTACAAAGACAAAAATTGTTTGTACAATTGGACCAGCATCAGAGGATCCTTCTGTATTTAAAAAGTTAGTTAAAGCAGGAATGGACGTTTGTCGCCTCAATTTCAGTCATGGGGCTTATGTAGATCATAAAGCTCGTTTTGAACTCATTAAAGATATTAGCGATGATCTAGCTGTCTTGGTTGATTTATGTGGCCCAAAAATACGCACTGGGGAAGTAGAAGAAGGAACAATAATTAAAACAGGGCAAGAGTTCAGAATTACCTCAGAAATAGGGTTAGAAGGCAATTCAGAAACTTGTTCCACAAATTACCCCCCTCTTGTGGCAGATGCGGAAGTTGGAAATCATCTTGCCATTGATGACGGATTACTTCTTCTGAGAATAGTTGAAAAAGCTGGATCTGAGTTAATTTGCAAAGTTTTGAATGGAGGTCCTTTAAAATCAAGAAAGGGAATAAATGCTCCAGATGTACCTCTATCATTGTATTTTCCTCTTGAAAAAGATTTACAAGACGTGAAATATGTCATGAGAAAGCTTGAAATTGATTTTCTAGCAGCGTCTTTTGTTCGTAGAAAAGAGGATCTTCTAAAAATACGTAAGCTATTAGACGAAGCACATTCTCCTATTGGAATTATTAGTAAAATTGAACATCGTGATGCCTTAAAGAATTTTGATGAAATTTTAGAAGTGTCAGATGCTATTATGGTTGCACGAGGAGATCTAGGGATAGAAATACCCACAGAGCAGGTGCCTATTGTTCAAAAGGATCTGATTTCTAAATGTAATCGCGTTGGTAAACCCGTTATTGTAGCAACTCAGATGTTAGATTCAATGATTAATAATCCTCGTCCCACCCGAGCTGAAGCATCAGATGTGAGCAATGCGATTCTGGATGGAGCTGACGCGGTCATGTTATCTGGAGAAACTGCTGTAGGAAAATTTCCAGTTGAAGCTGTTAAATATATGGAGAAAATAGCTAAAGCTGCAGAAGATCATGGATTTATGCGTCCAATCGGTTATGGTATCAAACAACCTTCAATAACCGAAGTATTTGGGCGGGGAGTCTATATAATAAGTAAAGAAGAACATTTGAATATCAAAGCCATTCTTACAAATACAAGAAGAGGTTCAACGGCAAGACTTGTAGCAAAATATAGACCAAAAACTCCTATTATAGCAGGTACTCCCTATCCATCAACCAAGCGCCAATTAAGTCTAGTTTGGGGTGTATGCCCAATACAAGTTGAAGTAACGAATTCATCGAACAAACTAAAATACTTGTTAGCTAAAGAAGCAAACGAGAGAGGCCTACTGAACCCTGAAGATCAGGTACTTATCATTGGCGGTAGTCTCTTAGGTTTTCCAGCAGCAACAAACCTAATTCAAACGATGAAGGTTGATGATATTCTCCTTTTCGGGCAACAACTCAGGCAACCATTAATGTCATAAGTAAAAGGATTGGAAAATTCAATTGAGTAAACGGAAGCCCATTCATGCTGTAGAAGAACTGAGGAATGTCGCCACTGATTACTACCAGAAATTAGATCGCGCATCGAAAGATCCTTTTCAAAAAGTGGCTTGGTGTTCTAGTGTTGGACCCGCAGAGCTCTTATTAGCCTTTGATTTTAAAGTATATTATCCAGAAAATCATACAGCCATGCTTGGTTCTAGTCGTATCGCTAATAAATATATACCAGTGGCTGTAGCACAGGGGTATTCTCCAGAAATCTGTTCATACCTTACAAGTGACATTGGCGCTTTTTTAATGAAAGAAACACCATTGACTAAGGCTTATAGGGTAGAAGAAGTACCCAAACCTGATGTACTCGTATATAATACCAATCAATGTAGAGATATACAAGAATGGTTTGCGTTCTATGCTCGAACTTTTAATGTACCATTATTAGGGATTCATTCACCGAAAAACATTGAGGAGATCAATCAGAGTCACATTAATTATGTAGAAGAACAATTAAAACAAATGTCTGATTCATTAGAAAAAATCTCTGGAAATGACTTTGAGAAAAAGAAACTAGAAGAAACTGTTCACCTTTCTCTGGAAACATCTAATTTATGGACTGAGGTTTTGGAAACAGCAATAGTAGTTCCTTCACCTTTCACATTCTTTGATGGATGCATTCATATGCTTCCAGCTGTTGTATTGAGAGGGGAACAAATTTCAGTGGACTATTATCGGTTATTATCTCAAGAACTAGAAGAGCGAGTAGAGAATGGAGTCGCAGCGGTAGAGAATGAGAAATATCGCTTATATTGGGATGGAATGCCTATATGGGGAAAATTAAGAGTAAATTCAGAACAATTCCTAGAATTACGAGCGTGTGTAGTAGCTTCGACCTACTGCAATAGCTGGATATTTAGTGATTTAAATCCTCAAGTACCTTTCTCAAGCATGGCCAAAGCGTACACAGGATTGTTCATCAATCGATCAGAATCAAGTAAAGAGAAGTATTTACAAGAAATGACTAAAAAATATCAAATTGATGGCATAATCTTTCATAATGCTCGTACCTGTCCTTATAATTCGAACACAAGTTATGGTATGCCCAAACGTATTGAAGAACAAACAGAAGTGCCAAATTTAGTGATCGATGCTGATCTTAATGACTTGAATGTTTATAGCGAAGAACAGACTAAGACAAACATTGAAGCATTCATTGAACAGCTAGCTGGTATTTGATAGAAAGGCCTATATAATCTAGCTCGACAGAGAATTTATAAGATTCACTAGAAATATCCTAATTATCAACAGTGATACATATTGAAATGGAGAAAAGAATTTGTCTCATAATTCTCTGTTTGCTGGAATAGATGTTGGTTCATCATTCACTAAAGTGGTTTTATTAGATCCAGCAAAAAATATCTATGGGTCAGATATTCGTTTTTCTGGAACAAACTTACGTATTGCTGCTGAACACGGCTTACATACAGCTCTACAACACAATAATCTAGATTCTAGGATAAAAAGAATAGTTGCAACTGGATTTGGAAGAAAGAATGTAGTGATTGATAACCAGAATATATCTGCAATTACCGAGATTAGTTGTAACGCGAAAGCTGCGCAGTTTTATTATCCAAATAAAGCACTTTCCATTATTGATATTGGTGGCCAAGATACTAAAATCATCAAAACGCGAGATGGGAAGCGTATCAGTTTCAAAATGAACCGTAAATGCGCTGCTGGCACTGGAATGTTTTTAGAGGAACTCGCGCTAAAATTAAGGGTTCAACCAACCGATCTTAATAGCTTGGCAAGTGAATCTTCAAATCCTAATTCAATCAGCAGCTATTGTACTGTGTTTGCAGCAACTGAGATTCTGAGTCGTATCAGGGAAGGTGCGGCGCTTGAAGATATGGTTCGAGGTGCTTTCCATTCTGTTGTTAAACGTGTTATGGAGATTGATGTCCTTGAAAATGAAGTAGTTTTGACTGGAGGGGTAATAGCTCACAACCCCACTATTGTTGAGATTTTTGAAGAAGAATTAGGTAGATCTGTTTTTGTACCACCTTTTCCTCAGTTATTTGTAGCCTTAGGTGCAGCACTATACGCTTTAGAAGAAGGTACATCCATTTAGTGATTCTTTAATGGATAATTGATTCTCTTTCTTTAATGTTTAATTTTCCGTAAAGCCTAGACATATAAAAATATCAATCCTTTTATTATTTCTACATATTCTTCATATATTAGAAGTTAGGTGAAAGATAAATATGGCTTATAAAATGGATAGACAACGAACTGACCCAATAAACGTTATGGTATCAACAACTGATGAGATTCCAGGATTTGAAATTGTCCAATACCTTGGAATAGCTTTTGGGATCACAGTAAGGGCAAGAGGCCTTGGGGGTAGATGTATTGGAGGATGTGAAGCTTGTTTCGGCGGAGAAGTAACAGCATATACACAAAGCGCGGTAGAAGCTCGGAATGACGCCATCTATCGCTTATGCACAGATGTGGCAGAGCGAGGTGGTAATGGTGTAATTGGTGTGAAGTTTGACTCCTCACGGTCAGGCCAAGATGCATCAATGACGGATATAGTCGCTTATGGTACCGCGGTTAGAGTCCAACCAAAAGTGTGAGGATGTGAGGACTAATACTATCAAACAACATATTTGTGAAGATATTACCAAGGAATCACCGGTTATTTTTTTTAAAACGTTACCTTCAGATTTTACTCCCTTTTCATTTTGCTCATCATCCATTATGCTCTGACTACCAACAAGAAGTTTTTCATGTAGGTAGTTGGTTTATCTGTCGAGGATGCGCATGGACATATAGTTCAGCGTTGATAACGCTATTAGTAACCTTATTGTTAAATCCATTTAGTAATTTTTCGCCATTTGAAGTCTTCATGATTGTTCTCGGAGTTATTAGCCCCGCATGGATTGGTTTACTCCATTCCTTTCATAATCGAAGAATCAAAGACGTTATTAGAATCTCTCTGGGTGCTGGCTGGGGAATGGCATTAGCAGAACTTTGGTTACAACCTTTATGGATTGATAAAATTATAATATTTCTATTTATAATTATGTTTTTGGCGGTTTTTCAAAGAATGAAGCGTTTACAAACAAGTAAAAGGAAAATAAAGCTGTGCAAGGAATGTTCAGAATTTACTGAAAATGCCTGTTTAGACTTCAAAAAGCAGTTTGAGGCTGAACGTCTTTACAGTCGTGAAATTAGTGATTTTTTACAACAAAAGTTAAGCTGGGACGACATCAAGAATACATTACAACAACCCACAAGTTCCTCGATTGAAAGTTAAAATTCATACTGAATACAGGGATAAAAATATCCGATTTAATGATCTTTGAGGGAATGTATTCATATTTAAATCCTAATTAGAAATAAGTGTAGAAAAGGTATTATTAATATATAATATTGGATACTCTGTTCTTGTTAAAACAACAAGAATTTTCATTTCACAGCGTTAAAATGAATCTTATATAACGTATGAAAAAACTGAGGATTTAATTTTGACAAATAAAGATTTTAAAGTTGCTATAATAGGAGCAGGCCCATCAGGTGGCATTCTCGGTTCTTTTCTTGCAAAAAAGGGAGTTGATGTCACATTAGTAGATATTTGGAAGGCTCACATGGAAGCTATTGAAAAATATGGCTTACAAATTATTGGGGCTGCAACTATCACTTCTCAATTTGATGCTGATCACTTGAAGCTATCTGTTTCTGAATTAAAAGACACTGACGTGAATCTCGTTATTATCTCAGTAAAAACTCCATATCTAGAACAAGTGGTTCAAGATCTTGCACAAGTTATTTCTGATGATACCGATGTAGTTAGTCACCAAAATGGATTTGGAACAGAAAAAGTACTTGCGAAAGCATTTGGTGAAGAAAGAGCGTTTCGAAATGTGATTAATTATGCTGGGAATGTGTTAAGACCAGGAATAATCGATATGACATTTTTTAATCCCCCAAACTATGTTGGAGCTTTTTCACCTAAAAACCAGGATAAAGCTCGTGTAATAGCAGAACTAATATCATCACCTGACTTTCCAACTGAATCTGTAGATGACATTCAACCTGAAGTGTGGAAAAAGGTGATATTAAATGCAGCTCTTGCACCAGTATGTGCAATCACTGGCCAAACAATGAGAGAGGCTATGGAGTTCGATGATACTAATAATGTAGCCAGTCAAATCATCAAAGAGGGAATTGCTGTAACTGAAGCTCTGGGAATTTCTTTTGGGGCTAATTTTCATGATATTTGCATGGGTTACCTCTCTAAGGGCGGCCACCATAAACCAAGTATGTTGATAGACATTGAGAATCAAAGCCCAACAGAAATAGCATTCATAAATGGAAAAATCGTTGAGCTTGGAAAACAATATAACATTCCTGTCCCATTTAATGAAGCCACTGTGACTTACGTACGTGCTCTGGAGTCGAAATATTAATTTCCTCCAACAATTCTCCTCATTTTATTGTTTTCAAAACCTTTGAATATTGGAGATGTCGAATTTTGACTTATTCAAATCAGCATATTATCTTACTACTCTTTCTATAAACCTAAATTCAAAGTTTAGCGATTAATGAATATCAATATGTAAAATTGATTATCTGAGGAAAGATGAATGAAACTTGGTGAATTCACAGAAGCAGAGATTGTTGCATTAGCTCGAAAGGCATATGAGGAAGGAGATGCAGGTTTTGAAATAGTAGAAAAAAACTGTACACTCCTTGTAATTGATATGGAAGATGAATTTGTAAAACCTCATTGGACACCATTTTGGGTTCCTGAAGCCACCCGACAGGTAAAAAAAATTAAAACATTAATAAAACATTGTAGGAAGAGAAATATTCCAGTTATTTATACTGCTTCGGCATATACCCATTTTCGGTTTGATCGTCCAACTACTGGAGATTTGATGCCTAATAGGTATCCAGAATTGGGGATTGAGGATCCTTCCATATTTAGAGATGGACGTATCGTGCGCGAGTTATCGCCATTATCAGAGGAGATTGTTATTTACAAACCCTCATATGGAGCTTTCTATGATACTCCGTTAGAAACAATTCTTAGAAACTTGAAAAAAGATACTATAATTATTTGTGGGACCCTCACAAATTATTGTTGCGGAATGACTGCGCGACAGGGGTACGAAAGAGGTTTTAAAGTCGTTGTGGGAAGTGACGTGACTTCAACTAACGATACAACTCTACATGAAGCAGAATTAAAAGTACTCAGAGCAGGATTCGCTCGTGTTCTCACATCGGATGAAATTATCACAGCTTTGAGTTAGATTAAGCCCTTTGTTTTTTTTCCTTACAGTAAACTAAAATTGTCTATTAGCATAACAACTCCCTCCAAAGAGAGAAGATACGAATGAAAGTCCGTTTTCGAGAAGCTAAAAGCATTATCAGCAAAAGCAATATCCCATCGATTGATTATGTTATTAATCCTTATGTTGGTTGCCAACATGGATGTATTTATTGTTACGCTGAATTCATGATTAGATTTACCGGCCATAAAGGTGACAGATGGGGTGAATTTTTAGACATCAAGGAGTTCAATGCTAATAAGATTAAACCAGAGAGATATCACGGAAAGAGGATTTTACTGAGTTCTGTTACTGATCCATATTTACCTCTTGAGAAAAAGTTTCAGAATACTCGCCAAATTTTGGAAAGACTTGTTGGGACTGATGCAATAATCTCTATTCTTACGAAATCAAAATTGGTTGTTAGAGATATTGATCTATTCAAGAAATTCAAAAATATTGAAGTTGGAATCTCAATAAGCACATTAGATGCGACTTTTGCGAGAAAAATTGAGCGGGGCGCATCGAAACCTTCAGATCGGTTAGAAGCAATAAGAACTATCTCAGAATCAGGAATCCAAACTTATTTGTTTATTTCCCCGTTTTTCCCAGAGATTACTGATTATCAAGCAATCATTGAAGAAACAGTTGATTATACACACAATTATATGTTTGAGAACTTAAACTTCAGACCACATAATATCCCGAGAATTATGAGCATTATTAAAGGAAATCAACCTGATTTAATACCTAAATACCAAGAAATTCGTAAAAATGAAAGAACCTATTGGGATATTATTGAAACAGAGATTAGAGATTATTGTGAAAAGAGGAACCTCAAGTATTCAATAGAATTTCATCATGGAGGATTCTCGAAAAGTTGAACCTAATTATTTTTCAGTTCATAATTTCACAAGAAATACCAATAAACCAGATAAAATACAAGTAACTGCTAATATGATACTTATATAATCAGGAAGAACCATACCAATTCCGAGTGATACAATGACAATCATTAAGACTAGTAAAAGTACGCGGTTACGATCTGAGTGACGAAAAAGCAAAAAAACTAGGGATAAACCAACCAACATAGTACCAAACGAAAGGATGAGATTGATATAATCAGGAATAACCATTGCAATTCCAAAAGTAAGTATAATGAGTCCCAGTGAGAAGAAGAGGGAATAATCTTGTTGAGAACCTTTGGAAATTGGATATAAAATCAATAAACCAAGAATCATGAGTCCAACTGGTAAAATAATAGAGGTTTCTTCAGGGGAAATTACGTTAGGGAATATTGCAATCAATCCTATAAGAATGTAGGAAATACTAAAGATAATAGGCATTAGACGAATCAATCTGGATAATTTAGAGGGCTTCACCTTGAAAGAGAAAATTTCATGTTCCACACCATTCTCTGTAGTATCAACTTTAGTAGCTATCATAGGTTTCGCAGCAAAACCATGAGTACAAGCTGAACAAAAAACAGCTCCTTCATCAATTTGTTTTCCACATTTTTCACAATTACCCATTTATTAGTCACCATTTAACAAGGAAACGTATAAAAAGAATCAAATCCTTTAACTTTTCGCTGTTAGGAATGTATCCATAAATAAGGAACAACAATTTCAGCTCCCCCTCCATATGCAACTGATTTCATTCCGATTGAGCTCAATTTCTTTTATGAATTCATGTAATTTATAATACCTGCATTATTTGGAGCTTTATTTGTCTTCTTGATCAATTTAGCTTGGTTGGTTCATATACTTTCAGATATAATAACCCCGTAACTCTCCCTCTCTCTTCTTTTTTATTTTTTTTCAAGTAATTCTTTATCTCGTGTATATATCACTCGGAATTTGGTACAATCAGCCTTAAAACATTCTGTACATCCTTCCATTTCACCTTGAATTACAGATTCAACACGTACTTCTTGATTTAATGATTTATATAATTCTACGTATTCTTTCACTCGATGTTCTTCGATGGTAAACTTCCTCTCCCATCCTTCTTTCTCCAACTGCGATTTTTTCGTATTTTCTTCTCTTCTCAAGTCTACTCTATTCTCCCTACGGTTTTCTTGAGTTAAAAGAGATCGTCATCTAATTCTTCATTACCTTCTGGCATTCTCCCAAATTCTTGCATGAACTGTTGGAGTAATTCACTCTCTTTCTTTGTGTACATCGGATCTTCTTCGTAACCAAAGTATTGGGCTTTTTCATTAGTGTTCAGCTGTTCTTCTAAAGTTTGACGTAGATTGGGAGTTCCTTGGATGAATATAATTTGCTTATTTTCATCAAGAAGCTGAAAAGCACCTTCTATCACTGGAACACTTCTAATATTCTCGAGAGTAAATTCTTGCCATTTTTCTGGGGGTAATGTTACAGATGAGATTTGTAACCGTAAATCACATTTAAGACATCGCTTCGCTTCTTCCATAGCCATTTTTTCATTCAGGCCTAGTTCTATTTCTTTAAAACTGGTTATACGGTCTGTGAGAGGTAGACATGGCATTTGAACACGGATTCTATCAAAGAAATCCTCCTCTCGACTAAGCCAAGGATTTGGGGTGTCTAGCTCAATTAGTGTTTCATCAATATTGCCATTACCTCCCAAGTATCTATCTATGGAACTGGCAGCTTTTCGTCCCATTTCAATTGCTTCAACAACTGATAAGGGTCCCTTTATCGCTTCTCCTCCAGCAAAAATTCCTTTTACATTTGATGAAAGGTCAGTATCATTCACACTGATTAATCCTGATGGGGAAGTTTGAACTGATGTTTCTGTTCCTAAAACAGATAAATCAGGATTCTGACCTATCGCCATAATCACCATATCAGTTTCAATTGTCTTTAAGGTTGCTTCATCAAATGTTGGATTAAATTTACCTTTCTCATCAAAAACATTTGTGCAATGAACCAATTCTACCTTTTCTACTTGATCTTTCGTACCAATGATTTTTTTGGGCCCCCATGAACAATGAAGAGTTATATTCTCATCCATTACTTCTTGAATCTCCCATTCATGGGCTGGCATTTCTTCCCGTGATTCAAGACATGCTATCTGGACTTCATTAGCCCCTAACCTAAGTGCAGTTAATGCAACATCCATTGCAACCCCACCACCTCCAATTACAAGAACTCTTTTTTCTACTTGTACTTCAGTTCCTTGTGTCACATCACTTAAAAATTCCAATCCCCAGAGAACTCCCCTGAGTCCTACTCCTTCAATATTAAGTTTTTTAGCTTGTTGTGCTCCAATAGATATGAAAATTGCTTTATATCGTTTTTGTAAATCCTCAATAGTTAATTTTTGTCCTATTATGACATTGGTCTTGAAATCTACTCCTGCATTTTTTATATATTTAAGATCTTTTTCAAATATTTCTCGGGGTAATCGGTATTCAGGAATCCCCTTTCTTAACATACCTCCTAATTCGGAGCTTTCTTCAAAAATAACAGGTGAGTGGCCTCTTCTGGCCAAATAATATGCTGCTGTGAGTCCCGCAGGACCAGAACCGATTATAGCAACTTTTTTCCCACTTGCAGGAAAAGTAGAAACTTTCGATCGCCATATTTCTGTGTCATGATCTATAGTAAAACGTTTGAGAGCACATATGGCAATTGGATCGTTAAGCTGACCCCGACGGCATTCTGTTTCACATACATGAAAACATACTCTTCCAAGGACAGAGGGGAGAGGAGTTTTCTCGCGAATGACTGCAGCAGCTTCTCCAAACTTACCTTCCGCAATTAGTCGAATATAGCGGGGAACATCCATCCTTAAGGGACACGTATTACGACAAGGAATAAGCGAACTTTCACGTTCAGCCCACAGAATATTTTTGTCAGACAAAGCTCCTGTAGGACAAACTTCAACGCATGCCCCACAAAATTTACATCCTGATTCCTTAAGCGTAGCTTTGATGCTTCCTACGATTGTTTCACCATTAGAAAAGATAAATCCAAGCGCATTAACCCCTCGGACATCCTGACAAACTCTTACACATCGAGTACATCCTATACACAATTCATAATTTCGTATAAATAGAGGTTCAGCATCGAGAATTTGAATTCCTTGAGGTTTATAGCGTGGGGTGTCGTCTCTTATCCCTATATAATCTGCCACTTTTTGTAATTCACACCTTCCCAACTCTGGACAACATCGTTCTTCTACGGGAACATTAGTGGAACATGGTTCACGACTACAACCCTCTTGTTGAGCACAAGTTAAACATGCATGTGGATGTTTTGCGAGAATTTTCATCATTCTTTCTCGTCTAAAATCGTGAATCTCAGGCAAATCAGTCCAAATTATCATATTCTCTTGTATTATTGTATTACATGATGTTACAAATTCTTCAGTTCCTTCTATTTTCACAACACAAAGTTGACAACCTTCATGTGTTTGTGAAATTGATGAATTATCGTTCTTATATTCTACATCGCCTCTGTATATAGATTCAACTGGTTTTAAGTCTTGTGATGACGATAAATCTGGATGTGAGCAGAGTCTTGGAATATAAATATCAGTAACTTCAGCAGCCTCTAATACTGTTATTCCTTTCTTTACATTAATCCTAGTATCATTGATGCTTATAGATATTGTTTCCATCTTTAAACTCTCCTAAAAATGATATATCTGAAGAATCTATTCAAAATAAGGTTGATGAAGAACGCAGATTCCCATATTATGATAGTTGTCCTCATAGGGTTAAATTGACTCACCAAGAGTGAGTTAAAGCCCTAGGTTCGCAAGCTTGAACACAAGGTAATTCTCTTGATTCACCAGTTGGTTTACATGGAGCACACGAGTATTTAATCTTTTTACGATGTTCTTCGGTAACTCTTGCAACAAGTTCCTCTGCTAAAGGATCTAATTCGTTTTCTACAACTTCGAGAACTCCCTCAGGGCAAGTGTCGACACATTTACCACAGCCATCGCACAGATCTGTATCTACTGTGATGAAATATTCTCCTGAACCATCTTTATATCCATAGTTTGCTTTCATTTCTTATTCTTTCCCTGTTATGACTCTAAATTGAATGAAATTCTAACCCGCCTTCTTACGAGCCTTTTCTACTAAAGCTTTCCCAAATAAAGCACCCCCAATCGCTCCTGCAAGCTGAGGATCAACATTAGGTTCAGGAGCAGTTATCTCTAATTCTTTTTCGATGCGAGAAACTACACCAATATTTTTTGCAATACCACCAGTTATAGCAAAATCATTTTCTACTCCAAGCCGTTCTAAGAGAGTAACAACTCTATGAGCCATTGCTGCACAATAAGCAGCTAAAACTCTTTCTTTAGACCAACCCTTTCGAAGTAATCCGACAGCTTCAGATTTGGCAAAAACAACGCATGTACTACTTACAGGCTCAGGTTCATCATCTACTAATGACATCTGCCCAACATCATTGATGTGAACTTGCAGGAGATCTGCAAAAACTTCCATACCTCGCCCTGTTCCCGCTGCGCATTTATCATTCATGAGAAAGGCGGTAACCTTTCCACGTTGATCGCAGCGAATCGCCTTACAGTCTTGACCACCCATATCTAGTACCGTTCTGATTGTTGGCCCATACATATAATTCGCTCCACGTGCATGACAAGCAATTTCCGTTATAGCTCGTTTTGCGAAAGGAACATTAACACGGCCATAACCTGTGCCAACAGCGTACTCAATTTTGTTTAAAGTGAGTCCTGTATCTTCAAGTGCCCAATTTATAGCTCTATTGGCACTATCTGGGCTATCACTTCCAGTTCTCATGTTTGAATAACAATACAGGTTTCCATCAACCATAACCACCGCTTGGGTACTAACTGATCCAACATCTATACCAGCAGTTATAATATCGGCATCTTTCCAATCTAAATCTGGGTTTGTCCAACGTGATTCAGTCCATCTCCAATATTCTATACTTTCTGTACTCGTCATTGTTTTATCCTCCTATTCGATCTTGTGCTGTAAGCGCTGCACCATAAGCACTTACAAACTCTGGTTTAATAAGATCATTTGGTACTAGGATCTCACATTTAAGGTTTCGTTTCATTGAATCT
>JAHQWW010000134.1 GCA_029856365.1 Candidatus Hodarchaeota archaeon | reverse complement strand
GAGGCTGGACTAAGGAAGGGAGGCTTTCTTTTCACTCCTGATCCTGATCTCCTCCAACTTAGGGAACAAGTGTTTGATAAGTTTATTAGTCGGTGCGAAGACATTGCAGACCTATTAGACCAGTTATTTACTGAGAATTTTGTTTCTAACAGTTCAAAGGTGTATAAGGTCTTTATGTATAATTTCCCAAGTGAAGTCGAGGCAGTAAAGCTTCTCCCTGATAACTTTATGTATGAGGGAAAGAGGTTCTTTTATACAATAAATAAGAATATATATTCAAATAAAGAGTATCACGGGCAACACCAAGGTTTCGATTTAGTGCTTTTTACTTTGATGACAGAACCAGACGCAAAGATTTTTTTCTCAAAGAGGGGGAAGTATACATGGATAGACTGGTTAAAAATTATTGGAAATCTAAAGCAATTAAAAAAGGAGACGATTAATCTTCCAATCACTCCCAAAACTGATACTTTTAATGCAAGTAGTTCAGGGGGGACATAATACATTTTGTGATTTGGGAGGGATAAAATATTTCGTTGTTTTATCTTGTGATATTGCATAGGAAAGAATAATGATCCATTAATTGATATATAATCTACATAACACGAAGATATTAAGGTAGGAATAGTCAAGGTGTTCATAAAGTTGTCGCTAAGGTTTGTGAGAAAATTAAACCCCTCATCTAACACTGAATTTGAAGGAATAGCCAAGGTGTTCATAATTGAAAGTTGTCGATAAGGTTTGCGAGAAAATTAAACCTCAACTAACGATTGATTATCAGTCAGGGAGGAAAGGTGTTAAAGATTTTCGCGAATTACTCAAACGAATTGACTTTACTCCTCACGAACGTCAATATCTCGGTTCAAACTTTCGTTTTGTAATCACAAAATTAGGACTATTTCATTATCTTCCAGAAATACAAGGTAATGAGGATGCAGCCGTTTTCCAGCTAATTGAAGTGGTTACTGAGAATTGGGTTTCATCAGGGGTTGTTAAAAATCGTAGTGAGGCTGCAACACGCCTTATTCAGCAAATAAAAGACAGAATTCAAGATAGAGCAAGTACCTTGATAACTGTATCTGAGGCAGGAGACTTACGTATAATGATCCAATCTTTGCGTGAAAATGTGTCGAACTTCTGGGAAAAGTCTCCTGATAGAATTCCTGAATTTATAGATCAATTTAGAGACGCCCTTTCAGAGACTAGTCAATCCTCACGCCTACTTTATGACATTGCAAGTTTCAATCGGGATGTCAGAGCTAAGAAAGTGAAATACCTAGAGGATATTAATGAAGCAATTGATGAATGGGAACAACGTTTATTCCTAGCATAAGCATCTGACAACCAGTCTGAAAATGTAAGAACTTAAAGAATATAAAGGATTAAAAAGCAGTAAGTTCAATACACTACTAAAATTTAAACAACATCAGCGAAAACTTCTGACTTCTCATCATTTTCACTATTCAAATAGAGGGAAAAAAAGGATAAAACAAGACTTTTTTTTCTTGGAATAAATATCCTATTACATGAAAAATCTCTAGAAGTGTCACTTTTCACAAACGAGGCATCATGAATTTTAGGAGAATCCAAATTGAGGCTTTACGAGCATGAATCGAAAAGAGTTTTTGAACAGAGTGGTATTCCCATCCCAAAGCAATTTGGAGTTGTTCATTCTGTTGATGAAATTAAGAAACTCGACCTTGAATACCCTGCGATGGCTAAAGCTGCTGTTTTGATAGGGGGAAGAGGAAGAGCAGGTGGAATAAAAAAAGTCACATCATTAGAGGAAGCAATACATAACACTGAAATGCTTCTAAAATTAAGAATTAAGGAACATCCTGTATATACAGTCTTTTTCGAGGAAGCAGTTGAGGAATGTGAGGCCTGTTATGTGGGAGTGACAACAGATCCAAATACATTCAACAATGTGCTTGTTGTTAGTGCTTCTGGAGGAATTAATATCGAGGAAGTTGCACAAACTCGGCCTGAGACAATAATAAAGAGAGAGATACTCAATAATGACCGTGCATTACAAAATAACATTATTAAAGAAGTTACAGACTTACTTAATCAAGATCTTCAATTATCTAATGAGCAGAAAGTAATCCTCGCCTCTATCATCGATAAGGTGTATAGAACTTTTCAAGAAATTGATGCCAAGCTCTGTGAAATTAATCCAGTTATAATAACACCAGATAATGTCGTTGCTGCAGATGCAAAAATAGTCCTAGATGATAATGGTTTATATAGGCAAAGTAAGCTTCTAGAGACTTTAGGAATAACCAGTAGACGACACGACGTTGCTGAACCAACTCCTAATGAAAAACAAGCCCATAGCCAAGGATTTCCTTATGTTGATCTACTTCCTTCTGATATAACTAAAGATGAAAATAAATTATATGTGGGTCTTGTACCTGGAGGAGCAGGTTACGGAATATTTTCTATCGATGAAGTTATGAACATTGGTAATAAATTCTTTGATGGTAAGGTGGTTCCGATTAATTTTATGGATAGTGGAGGAGGACCACCACAAAATCAAGTAGCTCAAATGTTTCATCTTCTAATGGATTATCCCCTGACTGATATTATTATCACGTCAAGATTTGGGGGTATATCTAGTTGTGATGTATTCATTAGAGGCTTAATTCAAGCTTTAAGGGAACGTCATCGTAATAACCAACGTATAATTCCGATATATGGCAGAATGGTAGGAACTGATCTACCTTCTGCCAAAAATTATCTTGAAAAAGCGAAACAAGAATCTCCCGAGGCATTACAGTTGATGGAGATTGTAGTTGGGAATGAAAAAATAATGGCTGATGTGATTAAAGAAGGAATTAGAAGAGGCTTTGAAATCAAGAAGGAGGGATCTTCATGAAAAGAATTCCTGTAGACCAAGGGGCTTTATATTTTCTTATCAAACAAATCCGTCCAGAATTAGCTGCTTATATTCAAAAAACAAAGAAGATCGAAACAGTAATTATAGGTCTTGGAAGACAGGGTACAAAACATGCTGGACTTATGAAAGAATTTGGAACAAATGTTACAGCTGGCGTTTCAGTAGGACGAGGAGGCACTCGAATTCATGAAGTTATTCCTGTATATGACAGAGTCAAAGAATGTCTTAAAGAACATCCTAATATTGCAGTAGCGAGTATCTGGAGACATTATTCAGGAGTGAGGGATGTTGTAATTGAAGTTATTGAGTCAGGTATACCCATTGTCGTGTTAATAACTGAGGGTATCCCCCTAAAGGATGTTCGAGATATTATCGTTGCAGCGAGAAAACATAATACTTTACTTTTTGGTGGAAACACACCAGGCATCATTTTTCCACCAGAAGGAATAAAAATTGGAATGCTTCCCGATATCTTTTATCCTGAAGAGAAAAGTAAGGAAGAATTTGGACCACGAGGGGTAACAATAATTTCCAGGAGCGGAGCAATTCTGTACCACTTATCGGATGCACTGGCGAGTGCTGGCATAGCACAAAACGCTGTTTTAGGAATAGGAGGAGATGGAGCAATTGGAACTAGGTTCAGGGATATTGTCCCACTCATTCAACAATATCCAAATACAGATCTCATCGTTGTTGCAGGTGAGATTGGTGGAAGTCAGGAAGAACTTCTTGCGGAAGATATAATAGCTCATCCAAAGAAATATCCAATACCAATTGTCGGGTTAATTTCTGGGGCAAATGCACCTTCAGGAAAGACAATGGGGCATGCTGGAGCTATCATAACTCCTGGACAGAATTATGGTACTTTTAAATCCAAGAAGGAAGCTTTAGAAAAAGCAGGTGTAACTGTTGTCAATAGTCAATTCGAATTAGTAGAAACTGTTAAGGAAATATTACAAGGTTGGAAATACTTCAGCGTTGAAAGATATCAAGAAAAAATGATAAAAACATGGGAAGAACCACCTAAAAAGGTAGGATGGGCTACACTCATTACTAAAGTTCAACCGAATAATTTAATAATAGCAGGATATCCTCTAAAAGATATAATCAAAAAGAAAACATTTATTGAAACAGCTTATCTACTTGTGAAAGGAAATTTCCCAGAAGTAGAACAAATCAAAGAATTAGAACAAATAGCTCTGAATGCTATTAAACTTCCTACCCCTGAAGTGAATGTAATAGAGAAAGAAGACATATCGAAAACAATTGCTAAATATTTATTGCAGGACGAAATATTAGCAAAGTATTGTATTGAAGAAAGTAAAAGTCCTCCCAACCAGGTAATGTTCTGTTTGGGTCGTGTGGCTGGATATCTAGCTTCAATACTAGGGAATAAAAACTTGTTGAAAAATATTGATTTAAAACAACCCTTTTCTCATGTTATATATAAAATCCTCACAGGACACACCGTCATAGATGAAAAAAAATCTGGTGTACTTGAAGCAATGATTGTAGCTAGTGTAGACCATGGAGTAACACCACCATCAGCTCAAGCAACAGTGATCGCAGCCACAGTGAGGGCTGCATATGAAGTAGCGGTTGCTCAAGGAGTAAGCGCGATTACAGATGTTCATGGAGGAGCAGGAGCAAAAGCAGCACAATTTTTCAAGAAATGTATCACTTTAGCAAAAGAAAAGAACATTGAACTTGCAGAAGCAGTTGAGGAAAATATAAGCATATATATGAAAGAGGGGAAAAGGATTCAAGGTTTAGGACATCGATTTCACACCAGAGACCCTCGACGGGACATTCTATGGATTAAAGCAAAACACGCGGGAATAGCTGGTGAGTGTGTTGAGATATCCAAAATCATTACTGATATTTTCAAGAGAGTACGCGGGATCGACCTCCCCATTAATGTTGATGGGGTTATTGGTGCCATAATTGCAGATATGGGGCTTGATCCCAATCTTGCAAAAGCAGTGTTCATATACGGTCGGATTGCAGGATTATCTGCCCATTATTTCGAAGAAATTGCTTCTCAGCCGCAAATGCGTAGGATAGATTTTTCAGAAGCAGTTTATAAAGGAGAGAAGTCCAGAAAACTCCCTACTTGAGGAAAAAGGATTTATTTTTATTCAACTTGATAAATAACATCTAGGTGGGTCCCGTCCCGATATTCCACCAATGTTATTATATGATCAGTTAAATTGGCTCCAATTGGATCAGCTAAGCTTAGAGCTTCCTCTTTCAATTCTTCAATAGGACGAATGTTTAATCCTGCATCCGTTAAGCGCTTCTTCAACTTTTTTCGTTTCGGATTTATTGCAATGCCACCATCTGTCACAATAACATCAATACAATCCCCTGGACTAGAAACCGTGACAACATCATCAATGATACAAGGTACTTTACGTGCTAATGGTAATAAAATCATACTAATTTTCGCCCTGGCTGCATCTTGATGACCACCTATTCCAGAATTTAGAGTACCATCACTAAAAGTATTAACATTCGCATTAAAATTAACATCAACTTCAGTAGCCCCCAAAGCAGAGAAATCAGTGTTATTTGCAATACATCCTTTGTTAAAAGGATTGTAAGCATGATCAATTGACACTTCAACATGATTCGGGTTATTTTGTAATGATTCTATTGCCTTAGAATCGAAAGATTGAGCATCATAAATCGTTTTGAAAAGTCCTGCTTCTAATAAATCAACAGAATTTTTTGCGATCCCACCAAAGATATAACTACCTTCTAGATTTTTATCGATCATCAGATCTTTAAGATATTTTGTTGTCGCTAATGACATCCCTCCTGCTCCTGCTTGCCAATTGAATCCAGATTGGAGAAATCCTGAATGAAACATCACATGAACAGCACTATCAGCGATTTCAAGACGTTCAGGTGATAATTTTCTGCTTAAGCTTCCTGATGTAATTTTTACAGGGTCACCGATTGAATCAACTTCAAGAATCGCATCAACACGACTAGAAGGGATACTAACTTTGTTTAGAGGATAATCTAGTATAGTATCTGTAACTCCAATAACTACATCTGCATAAAGTGAATCTGTTTCGAGGGGATATCCAAGACTTCCAAATGCATTTCTACCTTCTATTCCAGTCAGATTGCCGAGAAAATCCGCTGCAGATGCCGCAATAAATGCTACATCAATGTGTAAGCTACCTTCCTGAACTGCTCTTGCACGTCCCCCATGAGATCTGAGAATACTCGGAACAGTTACTTCTCCTCGCGATAACGCGTTAGCAATAGGCCCATTCATACTACCCTCAACTCTTCCTAAAACACCAGTCTCGATATGCTCTAAGAGAGGTGAGTGAACAGGGAACAAAGCAGTGGAAGCTAAAGTAATATTTTTTATTCCATAAGATGCGAAAGCGTCAACTATGGGTAATATTACGCCATCTCCTTCCCGTAGTATGTGATGAAACGAAATCGACATTCCATCAAACAAGCTAAGAAAGTGATGTCCTAATAAGTGGTCAATGTCGTCATAAAATCGTTTTGTGTCTCTTGTGACACAATATGGTTGATATTTTGTACCTATGCGGGTTCCTCTCGTCCGACAAGCATGAATACCTTGATAAGGTATAATATCAATACCAAATAACTTTTCAGGAAGAATACGCCCTAGTATATTCTGAATCAACTCATATTACCTCCTAGAAATAAGACGTTAATCGCTACTGCGTATTAATTATCAACAGAAAAACGTTCGGGAGAGAAATCTGGACTCGTTAAGGGTTGTTATTCTTGTAGGCTTGACGCCCAATTTCAAACGCTTTAAGGTTGAGATTGAAATGTTTAGCTCTAAACTGTTTTTTTAGTGCAATCTTCAGAGAATCAACTGATAATGGAAGATCAGGTACAGCTGATAGAGATCCTAGCATCACAATGTTTTGAACTATTGACATCCCTAACTCAGATGCGAGTTTAGTTGCGTCAATAGAGACAACATTAGGAGTATAGGTTTTCAAAGCTAATACAATAGATTTAATTTCAGGATAACTACTTTTTGTTAATGTAAAACTGGGAGAAGGAATAGGATGAATATTTACAAGACACAACCCGTTAGGTTTCACATACGGAGCGTAACGAAGAGCCTCTGTCGGTTCAAATCCAAGTAACACATCTGAATCTCGTTCCATGATCAGTGGTGAAAAGATTTCTCCAAATCGTACATTTGAAAAAACACTACCACCTCGTTGTGACATACCATGTGTTTCTGAACCATGAACCTTGAAACCCATATCAACAGCAGCATTACAAAGTATATCGGTCACGGAGAGTATTCCCTGTCCACCCACTCCAGCAAGAAAAATCTGATATTCCATTTAATCACCTAGAACCTCATCAACACTTCGCGGTACAATTACATGATAAGGACAGACAGCAGCACACAACCCACAACGTGTGCATAAAGATTGATCGATCATTGGAATGGGTTTACCTTCTTCAGTTGTTATACGATCTGACCATATGATAGCTGGACATGCAATCATATTAACACATGCATAGCAGCCAACACAACGATCTGCTTCTATATAATAAGTGCTTTCTGGTAATCCCTCTCTCCGAGTGGATTGAATTACACATTCTCCCTTGGATACGATTACTGAGACCCCTTTGTGCTTAATGGCTTCTTTAATAACCTTAATTGATTCTTTAGGATTATACGCATCAATTGTTGCTACATGTTTAACACCTATGCCTCGGGCTGCATCCTCAATCGCAAGAGTTTCTACAGAAGAATGAGAAGTAATAGATGAAGGATTTGGCTGAAAACCAGTCATGGCTGTAGCTGAATTATCCACAACCAATAATAAAAGGTTACTTTTATTGTAAACAGCGTTCACAAGCCCTGGTAATCCAGTATGCCAAAAAGTAGAATCACCAATGATTGATACAACTGGATCTTTTAGACCTGGACTATGAGTTAATCCAGAACCAATTCCTAAAGAAGACCCCATACAAATAGTCACGTGACCAGCAGAAAGCGGAGGAGCGACCCCTAAGGTATAACAACCTATATCAGTAGATACTATACGGTGTCGTCTAGAAACAGCTTTATTTAGTGCGTAAAATGTCGCTCGATGCGGACATCCTGGACATAAAACTGGAGGCCGTGCAAATGTCAACTCAGATTGTTTTTGAGGGATTTCTGGTGGCAATAAGTCAAGATTCAGAACTTTGGACAAGCCATTCCAAACTTTACGTATTGTTAGTTCTCCATAAGAAGGGGTAACTCCTTCTCTCCTTCCAACTATCTTGCTTTGAAATCCAATTTCAAAGGCTAGCTTTTTCACAAAAGTCTCTAAAACATCATCCGCCTCTTCCACAACAACGATTAAGGAAGAGGAATATTTTGTTAAGAATTGAGTAACCTGATTCCTAGGAAAAGGATGTGAGAGACCGATTTTTAATATTGGACAACTCATTCTAAGTTTAAGCAAAACTTCTTTCAAATAATTATATGCTGATCCACAAGTAATAAAAGCAAATTTTTCCTCAGTTCCCTCATCTACGCGATTCCAAGGAGAATTTGCCAAATAATTTGAAATATCGTTAATTATTCCTAGTATTCGTTGTTTGTTTTGACGTGCATTACTAGGTACACAAACAAACCGTCTTGGATCAATCTCAAGCGAGATAGCCTGACGAAACTCTGGAAAAGTGATGGGATCGAGGTGTACATCAGCACGTGAGTGTGATATCCTAGTTACAGTTCTTAAAATAACTGGAACTTGATATTTTTCACTAATTCGAAAGGCATCTTTTAACATCGCTTTAGCTTCCCTTGCATCACTGGGTTCAAACATAGGAGCATTCGATATCTTTGTATACCAACGATTATCCTGTTCATTCTGCGAGGAATGCATATGAGGATCTTCAGCAACAATAAGGACTAACCCACCTATCACACCTGCATTGACAAGAGTCATAAAAGGATCAGCAGCGACATTTAATCCAACATGTTTGCAAACAAAAATTACCCTATGCCCCAGTAATGAGAATCCATAAGCACCTTCAAGAGCAACAGCTTCATTTGTACTCCACTCAAGATATAGATTATATCCTATTTCTTTTAGTAAAGGCTGTGCTGCATAAAGAGTGTTTGGGATTTCGGACGATGGAGTACCAGGATAGGTGAAAACACCAGCCACACCAGCTTCTATAATTCCTCGGGCTATAGCTTCATTTCCTAGCAGAACAAGGGTTTTGTCACTCACATTCTCGAAAATATCTTCAATTTTAGCCATTATGCTTTCATCCTTAAGAAGAAAAGCATCAATTGTCTCTAAAGAGCTCAAATAACAAATTTAATATATATTTTAAGGAGAATATATCATTGTTTAGTTGTTAAGAATCTATAAAATAACAATTGAAAATATTACAAAGAAATTTAGCGTTAATTAATCTATAACTCGTGAATAAACGATAAAACAAACGATAAAAGCAGTTTTTACTTTATTCCATATCGATTAATAAAATACTTAATTCGATAAACTTTTTTCTGTTAAAATCAGATTGCTAAGGCTTCTATTGTAATTTCATCTCAAGACAATTCATGGCTGACGTTAAATTAGTTAGAAGATCATTTAGTATAACCATATTTTAAGAGGTTAGATTAACATTGAGCTGGTTACATTTAGGCGAAATTTTAGGTATTAATGCTTTCAAATATCCCAACAAACTTGCAATTAAAGATATAAATCGTTCTTTAACTAATAAAGAGTTTGATGTACGAACAAATAAGCTTGCTAATGGTTTACTCAAAAGGGGCTTAAGAAAAGGCGATAAAATTGCAGTACTTATGAATAATAGAGTCGAATTTATGGAAATATATGGAGCTGCTGCAAAAGCAGGATTTATTATTGTTCCATTAAATTTTCGTCTTCTTCCTAAAGATCTTTACTGGATTGTAAGTAATGCTGAATGCAAAATGGTTATTGTAGAGTCTAGATACTATGAGATTACTATTAAAAATTGGGATTTGGTAGTAGAGTTTGGATTGGACACTCTTGATCATATTTGCTTAAGCGACACCCCA
>JAHQWW010000133.1 GCA_029856365.1 Candidatus Hodarchaeota archaeon | reverse complement strand
CGCTTCTGATCCGAATAGCCGATTAGGATAAATCTGAGTAATGTGGTGGGTTTTTTCTTGACACAAGAAAATCAGTAAGGTTATAATTTTTTCCCTTATGTAACTATCATTTCAAGGAGGTACGAAATGGGCAAAACTAAGACTGTGCTCGTACTGTTCGCTGCCCTTATGCTGCTTGTGGGCTCCCTGAGCCTATGGGCCGGCGGGCAACCAGCTTCGCAGGAAACCTTCAATTTGAGGATCGGCCATTCCAACATGGCGGCGGATAACTCCGCTCTGCATGTGACTGGTATGGTGTTCGAGGAATTGATTGAGGAGTACTCCGACGGCCGCATCCAGGCGGAGATCTATCCCAACGCTCAGCTCGGGAACGACTCCGTAATGGCGGACCTTATCGTTTCCGGTGCGCTCGATTGCTTCGTGACCAGTATCAACCTGATTACCCAGTATGCGCCGCGCCTGGATGCCCTGATGCTTCCCTACATGTTCGAAGACAACACCAACTTCATAGCCTTTTTGGGCTAAATCAAAAACATTCAAGAGAATATGTGTGAAAATGCCTTTATTATTATTAAAAAGGACAAAAAGCTGTTTTTTCATGAGATGTCACCTTTATATTTTCATATTTCTTGGATTAATGGGATTGATTCTATCAAATATTAGTAAAATACACAGTATAAAACTTCTTATAGATTGTACTAGAGAATAGCTGTTCTATTTTATATAAAAAAGAATGAACACATAACCAATATTATTTAATATAAATTAGGATAAAAGAGTGAGGCTCGTTTAATGACCAAAAGACCAAAGTTTGATAGTTATGCGGATGAAAAATGGGGATATTACCCCGAAGGAGTGCAGGAGAGTATCGACTCAGATAATTATGTTATTGGGATTTATTATGCTGCATTTAGTAGCACTCTAGATCCTTGGTACATGGGAAAGGTGGTTATACAAGAGCAAACTGTTGGATCTTATTATCCTGTGCATTCAGATCCCAAAGAAATCCTTCGCAAGTTTTCTGGTAAGGTCATAGGAGTTTATGAAATACCCCCTTACGAAATTGGGATTCCTGATGGTGTGAAAGAACGAGAATACATCATTCAGATAGCTTATCCCCTTGAGGGGTTAGATACGCAATTTCCTCTGCTTTTAACAACTCTAATGGGCAATATCAGTATGGGAGGGAAAATAAAACTTCTCGATGTCATTTTCCCCTCTACTTTCCTAGCTGAATTTAAAGGGCCGAAACTTGGCATAGAAGGCATTCGTAATCGTTTGAAAGTTCCTGACAGACCTTTCTTAACAAATATTGATCATGCGTACACTTTGGATGATGGGAAGGCTTTATTCTACGAAGCAGCAATGGGTGGCGCTGACTTCATCAAGGATGATGAAAGTACAGCAGGAGACATTAAATATTTGCCATTGGAGGATCGAGTAACTGCTTACATGGAGATGCGGGATAAAGCTAAAGATGAAACTGGAGAAGACACCATTTATATGGTGAATATAACAGCAGGCCCTCACAAGATTCTAGAGAATGCTCAAAAAGCGATCGATTGCGGTACTAATGGGTTGATGGTCAATTATCTCACTGTTGGTCTTCCTGTTGTTCGGGAGATAGCTGCTGATGAGAGTATTAATGTTCCTATTTTAGGACACATGGACTTTGCTGGAGTATATTATGAGTCTGCAATGTCTGGTATTTCTTCTTTTCTGGTCATGGGAAAACTTGCCCGATTAGCTGGTCTTGACGCGCTTGTTTATCCCAGTGCATACAGTAAAGCTCCTTTTATTCGGGACAAATATCTTGCCTGTACTAAAGCACTCCGTTATCCTTTTGGACCGTTAAAACCAGTACTCCCCATGCCATCTGGAGGAGTAACTCCAGGAATTGCATTACGTATTATGAAAGATTTGGGTAAAGACATTATGATTGGAGCAGGTGTCGGAATTCATTCCCATCCAAAGGGTACACGAGCAGGAGCCAAAGCTTTTCGTCAGGTCATTGATATTGGCATGACTCACTTAGATGAAGCAGCTGAGGATCTTGAAGATTACTTAGATGACCACGAGGATGAATACGTAGAATTACAACAAGCATTAGATTCTTGGGGTAAAGCAGGTATAAAATATCTTGATACATAGAGTCATTTATATTCTATCTTTTCAGAAAAAGCTGTGAAGCGTGTCAATCTGTCTGGGATGACTCGTACCCCTATTCCATCACCTTCAGGTATATCAATAAACCCATCTGTTTGAAGTGTTACTGGAGGTTCAACAATATCCTCTTGAAAATAGCGGGAAGTTTCAGAAGTATCACCTGGTAGTAGAAAGCCAGGGAGCGTTTGTAAATGAATGTTAAACGCTCTTCCGATTCCCGTTTCTAACATACCTCCAGACCAGACTTTTATACCATTATTCCTGCAATAATCTTGAATGACTTTTGCATTCAAAATACCCCCTACACGTCCTTGTTTAATATTAATGATTCGGCAACTTCCCAAATTAATAGCAGTTTTAACATCGTTGAGATTCTCAATTGATTCATCAAGACAAATCGGTGTTTGTAATTCTTTCTGAACTAATGAATGAAAATAGAGGTCATCGTATTCTAATGGTTGTTCGATCATCATTAGATCATAATCATCGAGTTGTTTGAGTATTTCGATATCTGAAATGGAATAATCAGCATTGGCATCTACCATGAGTTTGATATCTGGAAAATTCTCTCGCACTCTGGTTAAAGGTTCAATTTCCCTTCCTTTTCTTATTTTAATTTTGATCCTATGATATTGTTTGCTTAATGCTTTTTTAATGGACTCTAGAAGTTCATCAGGGTTCTTTTTTATCCCAATACTAATACCTGACATAATCCTTTTTTTTTCTCCACCAATTAGTTCGTATAGAGGAAGATTTTGTTTTCTAGCTAGAAGATCAAGAAGAGCATTTTCTACAGTTGCTTTAGCCATATTATGACCCCTGATCCTCTCGAACTCTTCTAGTACCTCTTGAAGTGAGAAATTCTTCATCTTTATAATTAATGGTAGTAAAAAAGCTCGAATTATATGAAGGGCAGTTTCGTTAGTTTCACTACTGTAATAGGGATCTGGAGAAGCGACACATTCACCCCAGCCATCTATTCCTTCAGAGCTTATCTTCAATAGAAGAGCTTCCTTGTGGGTCTCAATTGCAAAGCTAGTCTCGAAAGGTTCCACAAGAGGGAGCTTAACAATGAATAATTCCATAGAGTCGATATGATTAATCCGATTCAACATCATCATCCTTTTTGGTTAATTTATAGAAGATTCTCTGTTGATCCTCTGAAAAAACGATTTTTTCAGCAACAAATCCACTTCTAAAAGCGGACTCAAATTTTTCACGTGTCTTCACTCTCCATTCATATGCTTGATTTAAATTATTCTTTTTCAAAGAACGGATATCTCTAGGGATTTCGATATAAGCAATTTTGTCTTTAAAGCTCCCTATTTTTGACGTAGGAATCATTTCTATAATCTTTGATTCTTTTTTTTCCATTTTTTTGATCACTCGTTTAGAGGTTAAATTCCAGGTGACAAGTAATCTGTCGGTTGGGAGACCTTTGTCAAGTCCGCTATCCCCCACTCCGTAAATGTTCCTTTCATATTCTGAGCTGATTACTCCCAGCCTATGAAAATTAAAATAAGCATTTAAGGATTCTAGTGGGTCAAAATTCCACCGAATGATATTATAATCCATCTTTAGGACTTCTTCTCTTTGAGCTTTTTTTAATAGAAATCCAAATCCTTGTCCTTGGTGTTCTCTCATCACTGCTGCCATATAGGAGAAAAAAAAGATCTCTCCCTGCCATTTTCCAAGAATACCATAAGTGAAACCAACACATTTTGTATCTATAAAAAGGCCCTGAAGTAAGCCACCATATTTTTGAACTCTACTCATTAAAAAATGAGGGTCTATTTCTAAATCACTAATCCCCCAAGCGCTCTTTTGAATTTCGAAGGTTTGTTTGAACTCTTCAACCGTTTTTAGTTTTTTTATCTCTATCATTATTAATCTCCTGAAAAATAGGGCTTAACTAAATGAATACGCTTTCATTATCTTATATGGGAATTCTCACAATGAGATTTCAAAAATAATTACTCAAATTTGTTATCAATATCAGGAATTACACAGAAACAATAAACTAAGAAATGTTTATTAGAGAATTGACTTATTAAAGATATATTCTCTATCCAGCAAAGAAGGAGTTATGATAATGAATATTATTCCATTACCAATTGCTACAGAATCCCCAATTGATATGGGGTTTATGACTTATTTAATGGGTCATGGTACAGAGATCACTTTAGGAGTTTATTCTTGGTTAATAAAAGGCGCTGATAAAAACATTTTAGTTGATACTGGCTGTTCAGGTGAATTAATTAGAAGTACTGGCTTCCCAGGGATTGATGGCCAAACACAAGAGGAAGCTTTAGAAAAAATCGGGTTGTCAGTGGAAGACATTGATATTTTAATTTTAACACATCTTCACACTGACCATGCAGCGGATATTGCCAAATACAAGAATGCAACGGTATTTGTTCAAAAAGATGAATTAGAATATGCCAAAAATCCTCATCCAACACAAACAGGGTGGTTTATTATTCCCCCAGAGGAAACAAAACTAGAGGTTGTTGATGGCGACAAAGAGATTGTCCCAGGAGTCAAAATTATCAAGACACCTGGCCATACACCAGGTAATCAAAGTGTTCTGGTTGAAACTGATAAAGGAAAGGTCTGTATCAGCGGTTTGTGTTCAATCCAGGAGAATTATGACCCCCCGCAGCAGATGAAAGATATGGGAGTAGTAGCGATAGCACCAGGAATACATATTAATGCCCTTCAAGCATATGACTCGGTAAGGAAAATTCAAGACATCGCTGATATAATTATTGCTCCCCATGATAAGAAATATCTGGATATTGATAATCTACCCTAACCTTATTTTCCAAAGTCTTTATTTTAGCAATACACTCAAAAAAGATGATTTCAGATTGAATTATATGAAACGATGGAGTAAAATCAAAGGCTTGATGCAAGAAAAAGCTATCAATGTTCTCATAACTTGGCACCCCCCCCATACCGTCTATTTGAGTACATTTTTTGCCTTGACCTACTCTAGACCTATAATCATTATTTTCCCTTTGGAACAAGAACCCACATTGATTGTTCCTGCTCTTGATGAAGAACATGCGAAAAAAGAATCAGTAATAAAGGATATCCGCTCTTATGTCGAATTTTCTTTAGAGGAAGGCGAAGAACAGAAAGAAACTGATCCATTTCAAATAATGAAACAAATAGTAGAAACTCATGGACTCCATCAGGAGCATATCGGAATTGAAGAGAATTTTTGTTCTCTTTCTTCCATTTCCCTATTAAAGAGAATTTTCCCCAAAGCAGCGTTTTCAGATAGTTCTGAAATAATTGAGCAGCTAAGAATGGTTAAATCCAGTGATGAGATTGAAGCAATCAGGCGAGCTGCAGAACTAGCTACTTATGGAGTTTCTAGAACTATTGAAGAAGCAAAAGAAGGACTAACAGAAATCCAATTAGATACTATAGGGAATAATGCCATATTGAAACGTAGTAGTATTGACTATCCTGAGTCTGTATTACGTTTTACCGTTAATATGAGCCCTTCTGGTCCAATTAGAAGTGCTCTTCCTCATGTCTTTTCCACATCTCGAAGACTCCAAGAGGGGGACTCTGTAATTCATACACGTGTCGTATCACTTGGTGGATATCATGGAGAATGTGAAAGAACATTCATTATAGGGGAAGCATCACAGAAACAGGAAAAGATGTTTGAAGTAATATGTACAGCGCAACAGGCCACAATAAATGCTATTAAACCTGGAATTAAGGTTTCTGAGCTTGATAAAATCGCTAGGGGAATCATTAATAAAGCCGGATTTGGGAAATACTTCATCCATCGTTCAGGACACGGAATCGGGTTGGAACTCCATGAACGACCTTCCTTAAAAGAAGAAGATCCAACAGTTTTAGAACCAGGACACATTTTTTCAGTAGAACCAGGCATCTATATTCCAGAATTTGGTGGAATGCGCCACTCAGACACGGTTCTTGTTACCGAGGATAGTTATGAGATATTAACAGATTCTCCTAAAGATTTATCTTCTCTAACAGTCTGAACGTTTCTTTTAACCTTGATAAAAGAGAGGAAATAAGGATGATTAAAGAAAAAGAAGTTTCCGTTAAAGCTAATATAAAGAAAAACCGGCTTTATACGACATTAAAAGGATTTCTTACTAAGGAAGACATCTTAACTTTGCCTGATGACCTTCGACGCGAGGCTAATAAGCTTAAACCTGGTTATCTTGCAATCTCTGATGTTAGTGCATATGTACCTGCGTCAGAAGATAATCTTGAGATTCTGAGTAAAACAATGGGAACAGCAGTAGAAACAAAAATGGGTGCAACTATTAGAATTGTTTCAGATGCTTCAGAAACGGATTTGCAGCAAGTTTCCAGCTCGAACCATGGGTATAAAGCGATTATTTGCGGTTCAAAGGCTGAAGCTGAAAAAATGGCTGAAAAAATCCAACAGAACATTAAATATTAATTGAAGTAATTTGATTAATTGGATGGATTGGGTTTTACAATGATTTTACACTGTTGTGGAGTGTAAGAACAATACTATAATGATATCTCTAGCCTGAAAAAAAAGGATATTATAAGAGTTAAAATCCTTGTTATCTCATTAGGGTAATAAAGTTGCATAACTCTCATCAACATGGGATTGGAAAAGAGCATCCACAATCGCATCTAATTCAAGCTAGTTGTGGTTTAGTATTTTTCATTGTATGGTTATTAGATTTGATTCTTATTCAAATACCTAATGATATTCTAAATAACAACCTTTTCATTATTCAAATATTATTATTTCTTATCTTTTTGATTCTAGCTATAAAATTTGGGATGACATCACATAATAGGCTATTTGGAGACATAAACCAACCTACTAGGTTAATATCAGATGATGTATTTGCAGTAGTTCGTCACCCTATGTATTTTAGTACGCTAGTAGTATATCTTGGTTTTATCTTCCTATCACTATCAGTGATTTCCCTCATTCCGTGGGTTATTGCATTCATTCTCTATAATAAAATCGCTATTTTTGAAGAAAAGGAATTGGAACGGATTTTTGGGAATGAGTATTTTGAATATCAAAAAGAAGTTCCCAGATGGATTCCCAATCCATCTTCACTTCTAAAATTACTTTTTAAAGGTGATATATGATGAAATATCAGCATTGGATCATGAAAGCCCATGATGTGTTTTATTATTTTATCCAAACAACACTAACTGCTCTATCTTTATAGTTAAATACAGATCTTAGCCCTAGCTCCTTTGTTTGAACAGCATTAATTTCCTCTCATATCTTTGGATCAATACGGCTAATTCAAGAATTAGGAGAAATTATATGAGGATAACGATTGTTTTTGATAATGAAGTGTGGACAGAAGGACTGAGGGCAACTTGGGGTTTCGCGTGTTTTGTGGAGGCATATGAGAAGAAAATCCTTTTTGATACTGGCAGTAATGGTACGATACTTCTTGAAAACATGAAGAAGCTCAATATAGATCCTACCACCATTGATTCGATTTTCATTTCCCATGCACATGGGGATCATACAGGCGGACTTAGAGACATTCTTAGAATGCATCAAGTTCCAGTATATGTTCCAGACTCTTATTCAATTCATATGAAAGGAATAGAAATAATAAAAGTTAAAGATACACTTAAAATTTCTGAAAATATTTTTTCCACAGGCGAACTCAAGAGTATTGAACAATCTCTCGTGATTAATACAGAGAAAGGAATAGTTGTAATTGTTGGATGTTCACATCCAGGAGTTCATGTTATTCTAAATGTAGTATCACAATTTGGGAAAATAATAGCACTCATTGGAGGATTGCATGGATTCAGTAGATTTGATTTAATCAAGGAATTACAATATATTTGTCCTGCTCATTGTACTCGACATAAATCAAAAATAGAAGCTTTATACCCTTTAAAATATATTAAAGGGGGTGTGGGTAGAGTAATAACAGTATAAAGATAAAGTATTCAAGTTCTTATCCTTGTTTTAATCCTCTGTATACTGTGTGAATAAAACCAATAGAAAAATCTCATGTATTAGGGAAAAAATTGGAATAAATCCCTCCAGGGATAGCTTCCAAACTTTTATCAATCATAAATTTTACCTGCTCCTCCACATGTGAGTTTTTCTCCCAAAGCAAGACGTACGAGATTACTCAGGATGTAAGGCTCCAATCCTTGCGCTTTTGCTCTACTTCTTAAAGGAAGAACACATAGTGGACATAAAAACACCATTGCTTGAGCTCCAACTTCTTTTGCATCCAGAATGTTCTTCATTCTCCATTCCTCAATATAATCTCGCGAGAGGTTTTGCATTGCACTCATTGCGGAGGTACAGCAGAGAGCACCCATACGGTCATATTTTCTCTCCATTCTCTCAACACCAATGAGCTCAAAGAGCTCATCAAGGATGTTGTCCTTCTCAAACGTAAATCTTGAAGCGCAAGGCTGTTGATAAGCGATCTTCAAGTTTAATTTCCTTATTTGATCATTGTGGTTTTTAACGAAGTCTCGGAGATACTCAATAATGTGAATCGGTTTAAATGGAATTGATATTCCAAATTCTCTCACTTTATTTGTTAACATAGCATAACAATCATCGTGGAAGCAAATTATTTCCTCAGCACCAGTTTTTATAAGATTATCAACGAATTTCTGAGCATTTTCCTTAACTATTCTAGGCTTTCCGATGTGTATCCAGCCAAAATAGCAGAAATAATCACCACCTTTAAGAAGAGTCAATCCATCAAAAAGCTGGCCTTCAATGACCCCTGGGAGAAAATCAGTCACTGTACAAAGATTGATGGTTGGTTTGCCTGATTCACCTTTTATTACTTCAGAAGGCATCATTGATGCCATATTAAACATTTCTAATGCTTGATTTGTAGCCTGAAAAGTTCCTGTCTCTTCTTGTCTTTCATTTATCAGATCAAAGGGATTCGCTGTTTCAGGACAGAACATATTACACGCGGCGCAGGTAATACATTCTGTAGTAACTGATGTTGGTTCACCATCTATCAATTTCTTGAATTCTTCTTTAGCTTGTTCTTCAGAAAAAGCTAAATAGGGGCACTGAATCAGACACTCTCCACAAAGGGTACATTTTTCATGATGAAACATTAAAGAGTCTCCTACGAAAGTTTAGAAGTATTTTGTAAAATTCTAATATTCTCTTCATTAATTTTCTCCAACTTAGTCTTACTAAAATTATTCTTTTTCTTTAAAAGTAAATTCTTCTCTCTTTTTTCGTACAAAATGAAAATTAAAATTAAGATCATTTGAAGAGTTTTGGAAAAAATACGCGAAAGCTATCGGAACAAATATGGGGACAAGGCTTATGGAAAATTCTTCTATCATTATCTGATTCCTGCGATACCACCAAATGTACTAGTCTGGCTCTTAATTATTATGGTTGAGAACAGCACATTTCTTCCGATGATCTATCCCTCGTATAATAATAACCTCCTTTACCAAACCATTATACCTTGGTTATTGGCATTTCCTCTAGGCATTCTTTTATTAATACTTTATCCCCTTATGAGTCGTGATTCCGTCAATGGTGGGTTTACCTTGGAAACAGAACTTTTTTTATATATTATTTATCCTGAGAAGGCTAAAAAGCTACAGAGAGGCCTTTATCAATACATAAGGCATCCTCATTATGCTAGTGGAATCTACATGTGTTTTGGATTTGCATTATTGTCACAGAACTTAATGGCTCTTATTTTAGCATTATTATTTGCAATTAGCTACTATTTTATCGCTCAAGCAGAGGATAAAGAACTAATTTGTAGATTTGGATCATCATTTGAGGCATATGTAAGAAATAAACCTTGCTTCTTGCCACATTTTAAAGATCTAAGTTCTTTTTTAAAACTAATATTTACTGGAAAATAATAAAAAATAAA